>JAVBNP010000086.1:0-27686 GCA_031551455.1 Bacteroidales bacterium
TTACGGCGAGCAGTTGCGGGATAATATCCGCCAATCCGCTGCCTTTCATATATACTAATCGCATCACGTCAACGAAATAGCGAACGGGATTGAGCAATGTCACCGTTTGCGCCCATTGGGGCATGCTGCTCACGGGTGTAATTAATCCGCTCAGCAGGAAAAAGATAATCAAGAAGAAAAACGCCACGAACATGGCTTGCTGCTGCGTGTCGGAATAGGTGGAAAGCAGCAACCCGAAGCCCGAGAAAGCCAACAAGTAGAAGAAGGCGAAGAAGTAGATAACCGTCAAATTTCCGACGGGCGATAAGCCGTATACGAGCCGTGCAACAATGAGGCCGAGCGTCAACACCACGAAACCCATCACCCAAAACGGGATGAGCTTCCCGAGAATGAAAACCGTCTTGGAAATGGGCGTAACATTGATCTGCTCGATAGTTCCGATTTCCTTTTCGCGGACGATGTTGATAGCCGCCAAAATACCGCCGATCAATGTTACCAGCATCACGAGAATGCCCGGAACCATGTAATTGCGGTAATCCATTTTCGTGTTGTATTTGTATTGCGGTTCAATGTGTATCAACCCCGAAGGCGTCGATTGCAACCCCCGTTCCGCAATGATTTCCGAATTGAAATCTTGTATGATTTGCGCAATATATGTCGAGCCGAGGCCCGCTTTCTGCCCGTTGATCGCATTTACCGAAAGCAACAGTCCCGCTTGTTGTTCGCGAATCAAGGTATTTTCAAAATTGTGCGGAATCTCTAAAATAAGATCGGCGCGGTTGGTTTCCACCGCTTTCACGGCTTGTTCGTATGATGCGGAATAATCCGTCAAGCGGAAATATCCCGACGAGATGATCTTTTCCGTCAAACGGCGCGAAAAGCTTCCGTGATCGTTATCCACCACGCTCAAGGAAATATTTTTCTGTTCGAAGGTGGCGGCCCACGGAAGAATCAACAATTGAAGCACCGGCAAAATAATGATCATCTTGATGATCGTTTGATTCCGGAATATCTGCAAAAATTCCTTTTGAAGAATAATCAATAATTGGCGCATTGCATTTTCAATAAATGATTTTCGAAGAATATTTTAACGTATCGCATCTTACGACTCCTTACTTATAATTTACGGACGCGTATTTGCATTTTCTGCACGCGTGTTTGCATTTTTCGTACGCGTATTTGCATTTGCTGTACACGTGTTTGTATTTTTTGCATGCATATTTGCATTTTCCGCACGCGTGTCTGCATTTTTTGTATGCGTATTTGTATTTTTTGTACGCGTGTTTGTATTCTCCGCACACGTATTTGCATTTTTTGTACGCGTGTTTGTTTTTTCCGGATGCATTTCCGTAAATTTATCATGCTTCCTTGCAAATTTTCCGTGCATCTTTACAAATTTTAGACTAATATTCCAATGTCGTCTAGTTAACACTTTTATTTTGTCTTCACCCCTAAATCCCCTAAAGGGGACTTACGCAAAGCGCGGTATACCGTAGTTCCCCTTTAGGGGTCAGGGGTAAAAATAATGCATTGTATACTTTTCGGAGTGGACTCAAACTTTAAACTGATTTCATTCTACTCTTAACTTAAACTTCTTCACGCTGATCAACAACAACACGGCGGTGATCAATAACAAAATGCCGCATTCGCCGCCGACGGAAAATATTCCGAGTCCTTTGATCATGACATCTTTCATGGCGGTAATAAACCATCTGGCAGGGATAATGTTGGATATCAAACGCAGTATCCACGGCATATTTTCGATGGGGAACATCAAGCCCGACAACAGAATGGTGGGCAACATCAACCCGATGCCCGATACGATCATGGCGGCTTGCTGCGTTTTGGTGACGGACGAGATAAGCAACCCGAGCGCCAACGCCGACAGCGTGAACAGAAAACTCAAAAACAGGATCAGGATAATGCTTCCGTTGATGGGGACATGCAATACGAAAGTTGCCAACAGGAGAATGCTCACCACGTCGACCATGGCGATCAGCAGATAAGGAACGGCTTTGGCGATGATGATGAACACGGGGCGGGCAGGCGATACGAGCAACACTTCCATGGTGCCTTGTTCTTTTTCGCGGACGATAGAAATGGAGGTCATCATGGCGCAGATCAACATCAAAACCAATCCCATAATGCCCGGCACGACATTATAAGCGCTTGTGAGTTGCGGGTTGTAGAGCATTTTCACTTCGGGACGGATAACGTACGGAGGTGCGTTTCCGAGATTCGTTTCTTGTTGGTATTGCGCAATGATTTGTTCGGCGTATGCAACAATGGTGGAAGCTTCATTAGGGTCGGACGCATCGGCAAGCAGTTGCATGTCGGCCACGCCCGCGTGCAAAAGATCGTTACCGAAACCGGCGGGAAAAACAATCACCAACTTGGCTTTGCCTTGCCGGAACGCTTCTTCTATCTGCCCCGCGTGCTGCAAGTTTTCCTGCAACGTAAAATAACGGCTGCCGTCGATTTTGGCAACCAACCGCCGCGACGCTTCGCTGCCCGACTCGTCCAACACGGCCACGGGAGTGTTGTTGATTTCAGTGGTAATGGCAAAACCGAAAATGATCAGCTGCGCCACCGGCATGGCCAGCAACATCATCATGGTACGGACATCGCGAAAAATATGGAGAAATTCTTTTTTGATAAAATTGAGAAACATGTCAAACAATTAATAATGAACAATTAATAATGAATAAGCCGACAGTGGTTCCGCTTTTGAGCAATTGCTTCGACAGCACAAACTCACGCTGTTCATCGCTCAAATATTTGAATGCTTTAATAATTCTCAATGCAAATGCATACGATTTATCCCCGACAATATTATCTTTCATGCTTGCCAAAATTATTCACTATTCATTGTTCATTATTCATTGCTCATTCTGTTTCTTCTTTGCTGTATTGATAATACTTGTGAGAAGTTTGATCAATTCCGTGCAATCGGTATGAATCGACAAAAAGCTTCTTTCTTCCATATATCCGCTGTCTTTCAATATGGAAAGCCAATATTCCGTTTCGTTGGCTTCTTTCAATGCAATACTCATTTTGTGAATAAAGTCGGCTTTGGATTGTCCGTATTCGGCTTCTCGCACCAATGCGCCGACAGCAGTTCCGCTTTTGAGTAATTGTTTCGACAACACAAACTCACGTTGTTCATCGCTCAAATATTTGAATGCTTTAACAATCCTCAATGCAAACGCATACGATTTATCCCTGATAATATTATCTTTCATGCTTGCCTAAATTATTCATTATTCATTGTTCATTATTCATTGCTTCTCGTCGCTTTTCGCGCCAGCATCCGAAAAACCTCATCCATTCCCGATGCGTTGAACGTTTTGCGCAGATTGGCGGGGCTGTCCAACGCTTCTATCCTGCCGTCGACCATCATCGAAACGCGATTGCAATATTCCGCTTCGTCCATGTAATGAGTGGTGACAAACACGGTGATGCCCTCGGACGCGGCGCGATAGATCATCTCCCAAAACATGCGTCGGGCAACCGGGTCGACGCCGCCCGTAGGTTCGTCCAAAAATACGATTTTCGGGTTATGAAAAATAGCCACGGCAAACGCCACTTTCTGTTTGATACCCAAAGGTAACGAGCCGACCAATGTATTGCGATCGGCGCCTAATCCCAATTCGGTTGCCACGATTTCCCCTTTTTCGCGGATCGCTTTATTGCTCATCCCGTAGATACCGCCGAACAACCGCATGTTCTCGCGCACGGTCAAATCCTCGTACAACGAAAAACGTTGGCTCATGTAGCCTATATTTCGTTTGATGCGGTCGGCATCCTTATAAATATCGAAACCCGCTACCGTTCCCTTTCCGGAAGTCGGCGACAGCAATCCGCACAACATTCGCATGGCGGTGGTCTTTCCCGCGCCGTTGGCCCCGAGAAATCCGAAAATCTCGGCTCGGGCCACTTCAAACGTGATGTGATCCACGGCAGTGAAATTACCGAACGTCTTGGTCAATTCTTCAACCCGAATAACCGAATCCATATTACCGTTTTCTTTTGTCGCCTTTCGAAATCGGCCGCCGACTCGTTTTTTTCGCCGGCTTTTCTTTCGGGTCGCCGTACACGATCACCGGAACCTTCTTTCCCCGCGGCTTCGAACCGGGTTTAAAACTTCTCGGCGGTTTTGTCTTCCGATCCGTCGGCTTCGACGTTTGTTCGGAACCTTTTCGACGTCGATCCGAGCCTTTCGAAAATCGTTCGCCCTTATCGGACGACAATCCGACAACCTTTTTGCCGCCGGCTCCGGCCGGTTTATCCGATCGTTCAGTTTTTTTGAACGTTCGGTCTCTTCCTTTGGTAAACCGTTTCGCGCCTTTAAAATCTTTCCCGTCGGTTTCGGAAAATCTTTCGCGTTTGCCGGAAATCTCGGCGTTCCGTTCCCGCGGTTTTCCGAATCTTTCGGGCTTCCGTTCGCGCGATTTTACCGGTTTACCGTCGTCCGCGAACGATCGCTCGCTCCGTCCCGATCTTCGTTCACGAGGTTTTGCAGGCTTACCGCCGTCCGCGAATGAACGATCGCTCCGTTCCGATCTTCTTTCGCGAGACTTGAACGGCTTATCGCCTCCCGCAAACGACCGATCATCCCTGCTTCCCGATCTTCGCTCCCGAGATTTGACCGGCTTATCGCCTTCAAATGATCGATCACTTCTTCGGGGTTTCCTTTCGATTTTTTTGACACCTTTTCGAGTGTTCTCGGAAGTCTTTTCCTCCGCACCAAACCTCTTTTGCCTTTCGCGGAAAGTATTGCTCGCCCGTTCAAAAGCGACCCCCTCCACTTCGACGGTCCCGTCTTTCTTTTTCGACGTCTTCCGGCTCCTCTTACCCGGTTTGACATCATTCGATATATTTTCGGATTCTTCCCGTTCTTCGCGGTTTTCCGACAAATCGTTTTCTTGCATTTTCAATGATTATTATGGTGTAATGAATGTGTTTTGTATCCTATCCGTTGGCCATCAGTCCGATAAAACAATCCTCGATGGTCGGCGGTATCATTTTTGTTTCGACATCCCGATGCCCTTTTTCGGTCACGATCTCATGCAAATTTTCTGCCGGCAAATTCGAATCTTCTCTCATCGTCACATGCAGGCTTTCGCCGAAAATATAACAATTATTCACCTCGGGCATGGCGCGTAATTCCTCCAACAACCGATAATTATTTTCGGAACGTACGGCATAAACGGGCCTGCCGTAAGCTCGGATAATATTTTCGGGCGTGTCGACGGTCAGGATATTGCCCGATTGTATCAACGCAATACGGTCGCAAAGCGTCGCTTCGTCCATGTAAGGCGTGGACACAATGATCGTAATTCCCTGCTCTTTCAACCGTCGAAGCATTTCCCAAAATTCCTTGCGCGACACGGGATCGACACCGGTAGTCGGTTCGTCCAAGATCAACAACTCCGGCTTGTGAATCAACGCGCAACACAATGCCAATTTCTGCTTCATCCCGCCCGACAATTTGCCCGCCCTGCGATCGCGAAACGGTTCTATCTGCACGTAAATATCGTGAATCAGATCGTAATTTTCTTCGACCGTCGTGTGAAATACGCCCGCGAAAAATTCCAAATTCTCTCTTACGCTCAAATCTTGATACAACGAAAACCGCCCCGGCATGTACCCGACAATCTTACGGATAGCGCGAAAATCCTTGACCGTATCTAACCCCGAAACTTCGATCACACCCTTATCGGGAACGGTCAACGTGGCGATCATGCGAAAAAGAGTAGTCTTGCCTGCACCGTCGGGACCGATCAATCCGAAAATTTCACCGCGCTCCACCTCGAATGTCGTTTCTTTCAACGCATTGACGGGCGGTTTCCCCGGATAAGATTTCGCCGCGGCGGAACAACGGATAAGAAGGTCTTTCATTTTTGATTTTTGATTTTCGATTGCCATCACTCTTCTTATGGTCTTACAATCTTACACGTCTTCTGATCTTTTCTTTCGGAGATCGCTTTTTGCCATTGGAATAATTGCGTTACCGTTTGTCGAATGTTTTGGCGTGCCGTTTCGGGATCCATCGCTTCATTCAAGGTCATCGGACGCGGAATAACGGAAAAAACGCCGCATATACCAATTCGGTTGATCGCCTCGGCATCCTCGACATTTCCCGTTAAAGCAATCACGGGAATATTTTTTTGCATTGCAGCTTCGGTAACTCCTTGCGGTGTCTTACCCATAGTCGTTTGCGCATCCATGCGACCTTCGCCGGTAACCACGAGATCAACATCCGTCAACAAATCGTCGAAATGCACCATGTCGAGGACCAATCGGATTCCCGGTTTCAGTTCCGCATCGAGAAATGCGATCAAACTGCCCCCGGCACCGCCGGCTGCTCCTGCTCCGGGAATTGCATCTATATCCTTGTTCAATTGTCTTTTTATTACGTCGGCAAAATGCTTCAACCCGCGATCGAGTATTTCCACCATTTCCGGATCGGCGCCTTTTTGCGGTGCGTATACGTATGCTGCACCTCGCTTTCCCGAAAACGGATTGTCGACATCGCATGCAACCTTAAATTCGGCCTTATCAAGTAAAGACAAACGCATCGATGCATCGATGGCGGTAATATGTTCCAAAATTTGCCCGCCGTGGCTGAGCAATTTACCGTCTGCATCGAGAAATCGATAACCCAATGCCTGTAACATTCCCGTTCCCGCATCGTTGGTGGCACTTCCGCCGATACCGAGGATGAATCGGGTACAGCCTTTCCGTAAAGCATCGGCAATCAACTCGCCGGTGCCATACGTGGTCGTAAACATCGGATTACGTTTATTTTCGGGAACCAGCGGTAAACCGCTTGCAGCCGATATTTCGATAATTGCGGTGCGGCCGTCGCCTGATATGCCGTAACGGGCTTGTACGGGTTGCATCAGCGGGTCGGTTGCTTCAACGGTGTGCATTTTTCCGCCGGCAGCTTGTACCAAAGCTTCCACGGTTCCTTCGCCCCCGTCGGCAACGGGAACCTTTACCATTTCGCAATCGGGATATATGGACTTGATCCCCAACTCAGCGGCATTGGCTGCTTCCGATGAAGAAAGACTGCCTTTGAATGAGTCGATGGCGATGAGAACCTTTTTCATTTTGATTGGAATGCAGATGGCTTGGATTAACGCGGATTTACGATTCGTTTCGTTTCGATTTTTTGATCGAATATTGATGTTCGATGCTCAAACGACCTTTGCACATTACATTTCCCTCGAAATCGGGTAATTTCGTCATTTGCAAAGATTCCATCAGCTTCACGGAAGCTGTATTTTCGGAATCGGTAATGCCGAATATTTCTTCGATGCCGAGATGGTCGAAACAATAATCGAAAAGCATGTTTAACACTTCTTTCGCATAACCCCGATGTTGATGTCGCGGTGCAATATTACAACCGATTTCCGCCTTGTCGTTGATGATTTTTAAAGCACAATCGCCGATGAAATTGTTATTCTCTTTTTCGATAACCGCCCAAGCGAGCCAATTGTCTTTTTTATGTGAATCGGCACTGCCGTAGCGAGTGGCGAACGTTAACGCTTGCTCTTCGGTAAAGGGTTCCCAATATTGATATTTCGCAACCTCGGGCAACGAACGATAGGCAAAAATAGCCTTTGCATCCGCTTTTTCAAGACTCCTCAACAATATTCTTTCGGAACAAATCTTCATTCTTACGATCTTACACGTCTTACTATTTTACGGTCTTTTAAAATCCACATCTCCATACGTCCCGATTTTGATCAATCCGTCGGTGTTGGTCACGGCTATCTTCGCCGCATAAACGAGGTTTTGGCGTTCGTCTTCGGTTTGAATGGTTTTCGGAGTAAACTCCGCTTTATCCGAAATCCAAGTCACCTTGCCGGGATAATTTTTTGTGTTGCCGTCGGACAGAGCAAGATACACCGTGGCATCTTGCCCGACGGACACTTTTTCCAATTGTCCCGATACCACGTAAGCCCGCAGAAACATGTTGCGCGTATCGGCAATCTTGTACAGCGGTTTTCCCGGTACCGCGATTTCCTTCGCTTCGGTATATTTGTTCAATACCGTGCCTTCTACAGGATTGATGATGCGACACTTTGCCAACTGATCGTTTACTTGATCGATTTGTATCCGATAAGTATCACTCTCCTCGTCGAGGCTGTTAACCGATGTAGATAACGAGTTCATTTGCGCGGCCAACGAACTTTCCAACACGCGAAGTTGCGATTCGGCATCGTCCACTTGTTTTTGCGTAGCGGCACCATCCTTAAACAGATTTTCCGCACGCACTTTTTCCAATCGCGCTTTTTCGATTTGCTCCTTGGTGGCGGCAATTTGTTTGGCCACATCGGGACGACGCGCCGCAACGGCTTTTTGTGCTGCCAACAATTGCATCTTTTTTAAATACAACTGCGTACTGTCGATATAGCCCACCTGTTGCCCCACGGCGAGACGATCGCCTTCGGTCAAGTCAAGCATTTCCACTTTACCCGAAGCTTCGGCCGAAATAATAACTTCTGTTGCTTCAAATGTCCCCGAGGCGTCGTGCTGCGATTTATTGCGGTTGCAGGATGTTGAAAGAATGATAACCCCTGCGATGATCAAAAGTTTGTTCATAATTGAATCATTTTCTTTGTTTTGAAACATTTTTTATAGTCACCGTATACTAATTATTAACCCACTAATATATTTGAAACATGAAGAATTTTAAAAAGTTATCAATTTTATCGAGTGTTATTTTACTGGCAGGTATTATTACGTTTTCGGCATGTAAAAAAGATGATGATGATCTTAACGGCACCAAGGCGGCACAGGAATTATGCGACTGTTTAACCAAAGCCGGCAGTGACGAAGTAAAAGTAGATGCGTGCAGTGAGGCTTTGTATTCCAAATATGGGTCTAAAACGGAGAGTGAAAAATTCATTACGGATTTTATGAACGAACTTTTAAAATGCGATGCCGTTACGGTAAGTGATGATCTTAACGGTACCGAGGCGGCACAAGAATATTGCGAATGCTTGACCGAAGCCGGCGGTGACGAAGCAAAAATAGAAGCATGTGGTGAGGCCATAGATTCCAAATACGGATCTAAAGTAGATGATGAAAAGTTCGAAGCAGATTTTATAGCCGAAATTTTACAATGTGATGCCTTTACGGAATAAAAGGAAGAATAACGATCCGTTTTCAAAGAGCATTCATTCGAGAAGATGAATGCTCTTTGTATATTTCGGGTTATCATAAAATTAATTGCCATTTCTCATCCGTTTATTCGAAACAACTTCTAATTGCCTGCTATGGTCATATAATCATATGTGCTCATTAAGTACTGCACCTCGTGTAAAATCTTCGCTTGCCGCGATTGGCTTTCGGCATTGATATCCTTGAGCAAATCGTTGACCGTATATACACCATTGGCGTATTTACTTTCGCTTGCGATCTTTACGCGATGCCGCAAGTTAATGATTTCTTCGTCGCGTTCCATCAACTCTTTCGCTTTTTGTATCTCGTTCCATGCTTGCGTCAATTGCAGGTTGGTGTTGAATGCAAATGTTTCCCGTTGCGTATTGACCATATTTTTGTTGTTGACGAGACTGTTACGATCGTTTTTTGACGAATACAGACTTCCGAAATTCCAGTTTAACCGAACGCCTCCGATATAAAAGAATTCGAAAT
Organism: Bacteroidales bacterium; assembly: GCA_031551455.1. Taxonomy (GTDB): domain Bacteria; phylum Bacteroidota; class Bacteroidia; order Bacteroidales; family UBA4181; genus JAIRLS01. The sequence continues at coordinate 9,670 of JAVBNP010000086.1, forward strand.
CGTTCGACAGCATGTTCAACCCCGGTTTACCGTAGCCGCCTTGTACGAAAAGCGAAAACTTCGGCATGTTGCGTGCGGTGATTCCGCTTTCTTGCGCATCGAACAATGTGCTTTGCTTGTCGAACAGCAACATCTCGGGTCGGGAAATACTTGTACCGCGATGGACCGGAATATCGGCAGGTTTGATGAACTGCGTGTTGTCATCCGCCGATTCGCCGATCATTGCCGATAACATCTCAACGTATGCTTTGCGAAAGGCTTTCAATTCGATTCTTTTTTGATCGGTATTGAGAATCTCCACTTGCACCGCATCCACGTCCGATTGCGTTCCCGTGCCGTTTTTCAGAAAAGCATTCGTCAATTTAAGCCCCGTTTGCAGATCTCGCTCCAAAATATCCAATTGTTTCAACTGTTCGTTAACCGTCAAAATGCCGAAAAACAATTGGTTAATTCGTTCACGGAGCGTATACATGTTCACTTTCGTATTCTGTCGATCCACCTCGTTGCCGGCACGCGCAATTTCCTTTTGTGATCGTGTTATTCCCCCGTCCCATAAGGTTTGCGACACATCAATCGTCGCTTTGTATTGATCCTTATCGATGGTCGGAATATTGACCCCGGGCAGGCTGATCGGAAAATGAACCACATCCGACTGATAAGTCGCTTGCGCATTGACGGCAATCTGCGGCAACCACGCTTTTCCGATGTTCGAAACGGTATATTGTTCCGACAATTCCAGCAATCCGTATTGCCGTATGAGCGGATAATTGTCGTGCGCTTTTTGTTGGCAATCGTCGATAGTGAGGCTTTTTTGCGCAAACAAAGGTTGAGTGGCCAAAAAGACCGCAAGGAATATTTTTAGATGCGGAAAACTGCGACATATTCGGGTGTACTGTATCATGATTTTCGAATATTTTTAATTGATAATCGTTTTTTATCCGGATTAAAGACAAAAAATCAATCGGTTAACTGCAACATATTTTTAATCCACATCGGAATAAAGGTTTTCCGTTCGTTCACGAAATCATGAAAAGCCGCATCGTCCATGCCGGTGAGTTTGACAAGCACGGGTCTTCCGACAAACGGAAAAATAGTCATCGCCAACATATTTAAAACAACGTGAAAAGCGTTGATATGTTCCTTCCCCACCTTCTTTAAATGTTCTTGTATTTGTCGGAAAAGAGCGGAGGACGAAATCATTTTCTTATTGAGTCCCAGCGCTTTTTGAAACCATTCGGGATTGGCTTGTATCTCGCTCAGAACAAAAATCGGAAGATTCGGATTGTCATTCAACAGGTTAATATATACCTTCGCAAAGACATCAATTTTTTGCCCGAGCGTTGTACTTTCGTCGTTCAATATCGAACGGATCGAGAAAAAAAACTGCCCGAAACTCTCGGCCATCACCAAATCGAAAAGATTCCTCTTGCTGCGGAAATAATAATTGAGCAATGCCAAATTAATGCCCGCTTCTTCGGCAATGTCGCGGGTTTTGGTTGCCGCATATCCCTTCTGGTGGAAAATTTTCCGCGCCGCTTCTTTGATCTTTTTTTCCGTCGTATAATCCTTTTCCGGTTCTTCGTTTTTCATGATGCAAATATAGGATAATATTTTTGATTAAAACAAATATTTTAATCAAATGTTTAATGCATTATATATAAATTCAAATTCGCTTTGTCGACGCAATATTTTTGGTTTGCAAAAGTGTTTCAAATCATTTTTCTTGTTTTTGAAAAATCACATTCATTCTTTACTTTTGCCGAAGTATTCGTCGCAGCTGCCGGTATGGAACATTTTGTGATGATGCCTGTGTAATTCAAAATTCGGACATGTTTTTAGAGCTTTTGGCGAAAGGTTTTTTGTTGGGGTTGATCGTATCCGTACCGCTCGGGCCGGTGGGAGCGTTGTGTATCCAACGTACCATCGGTAAAGGTTACAAATCGGGTTTGTTGGGCGGACTCGGCGCCGCGTGTGCCGATCTTATATATGCGTTAATAGCAGGGTTCGGAGTCAGCGTGGTTATCGACATGTTGCTCAAAGTAAGGAAGTGGATACAAATCGGCGGTTCCGTCATATTTATGATTTTGGCCTATAAAGTTTTTAATACGAATCCCGCCATTCAAGTTCGCAAGAGTCGTCACCAAAAGCATCGTCCTTTGGAAGACTTCATCACTACTTTTTTACTTACTTTTTCAAATCCCACCCCCGTTTTTGTTTTTATGGCCGCGTTTGCGGGATTTATTGTCAGCGAAGAAATTCATTATCGGGACATTATTTTGTCCATCATCGGCGTTTTTGTCGGATGTATTACTTGGTGGGTTACGTTAGTCTCAATCGTCAACATGTTTCGCAACAAAATTCGTCTGAGGCATCTTTTGTGGGTCAACAAAATAACGGGAGTTGTCGTGTTTATCTTTGCCGTGGTACTTTTAATAGAAGCTTTCCGTTGATCGACGTTTACAATCTTTTCGATTTCAATTTTTCGGCCGTCGATGCCGACATATAGCCGTGAAACACCAACTCTTCCAAATCTTTAATGTTTTTTAGTCCGCCGTCCGACAACAAATAAGGCCTGTTGGCAATGTCCAATACGTTACGGTAGTCGTGATCGGTCAGTATAACTCCTTTTTGATGTGCGCACTGACGAATCATTTCTTTGACGGATTCAATACTTACGGGCGATATGCCGTTAAACGGTTCGTCCAGCAATACAAATTTCACATCGATGCTCAACAGTAATTTTATTTCGGCGTAGCGCAATTCTCCTCCCGAAAGTCGGGATATTTTATTGTTTCGCAGTCGCGATAATGCAAAATCATCAAAAAACATGTGCACCTTATCGTCCGACAGATAAAGTTTTACGGCAGTATCAAGCGTCATGTTGCGCGGCAGGAAAGAGTCTTGCGGAAGATAACCTATTTCGCCCGGCGTTTGGTAAGGATGATTATATATCTTTCCGTCGATGCGGATGAATTTGTTTTCGGCCGATTCGGTGCCGAACAGGATTTTGAGCAGGGTAGATTTTCCCGAGCCGTTTCTGCCAAGCATGCCGACAATATCCCCCGTTTCGCATTTCAGGTATATATCGGTAAGCACTCGATTTTGCCCGAACGATTTGTTGACGCTGTCAATTTCAAGCAGATGCGACATAATATCTGATAATAAAAATCGCCGTTGCCGGCAAAATATTGATGATCAAACAGCAAGCGTAGAGCTTTATTTTGGAGATCCCTTGATTATAATAGAAATAGTATTCCGAGGGATGTGCCAATTCTTTGTATGCGAATGCGATCAAGGGACCGACAGTCATGATGCTTATCGCAAATATTCGACAAAACGCCGCCGGAAAACGATCCGCAATAACGCCGCCGGGAAGAAATTGCATGGACATCGCGGGTGCAACAAGGGCCAATATGAATGAAAAGCCGAAATTGAACGTAATCGTACTTTTGTAAAAAGCCCAATATAAATGTCGCTTAACCATAAGATGAAGATTGTGAGACATGTAAGATCGTAAGAAAATGAGATCTATTTTACGATCTTATATGTCTTACGCGTCTTACGGTCTTTTTTACAGCCACGAATGTTCCTTGCCGTAACGCATCATTTGCTCGGCATATCCTTCGGTGTAATCCAATTTTACGTCGGTGATATTGCCTTGAGCATCGGTTATCGGTTGGTATACGGGATTCACAAATCCTTTGTAAGGAGCAATGTCTAATTTTTTGTATCGTTCCAAAATTTCGATATGCACTTTCGAGTCGACTTTCACCGCATAGGCTTCCACCAATTCTTTGGCAGCATTGAGATCGCCTTCGGATTTGATGCGTTGTATTTCCGCCAGCAGTTGTCCGAACAGGCCGCGAAGTTTGGCGTAATCGTTAATCACCACAAACGTTTTTCCATCGCGTTGAACCATTTCCGTTACTTTGTCCGCCAAGCCTTTTTCAAATACCCAACGGGCGATCAATGCACGGTTGCGCATGTGTGCTTCTTCGATTTGTTTGCCCGGTTCGATACGCGTGAGTTGTGTCATCAAACCGTTACACATGAATTTGTAATATTCGGCTTTGTGCGCTTCCGCGTTTGGCAATAATCCGAGTTCCACCATTTTTGCATCAGCAGTGTAGTACAATCCGAACAAATCGGCACGTGCTTCTTCGATGGTGGCGCCATACGCTTTCAACGCATCGTCGCTCACACCCGGCAACATTTTACCCGATCCGTGTCCGAGGCATTCATGCAAGTCGGTGTGTAAATTATCGGTAAGAAATCCGTATTGACGAACCAATTCGCGTTCGGTATCGCTCCAATAAAATTCTTCATTAAAGCCGTTGCCTTGCGCCGCTTTGTCGTATGCTTCGGTGATGTTTTCGATGGTCACCGATTTCGAGCCATGTTCCCTGCGAATCCAGTTGGCATTGGGTAAATTGACGCCGATCGGCGTCGCCGGATAACAATCCCCGCCGAGCATTGCCGCCGTGATAACTTTTGCGCTGACACCTTTTACTTGTTCTTTCCTGAAACGTTTGTCGACGGGCGACCGATCTTCGAACCATTGAGCATTGTTGCTGATGATTTCCGTACGTTTGCTTGCTTCGAGATTCTTGAAGTTAACGATTGATTCCCAGCTTGCTTTCAGCCCGAGCGGATCGCCGTAAGTTTCAGTAAATCCGTTTACGAAATCCACGCGCGAGTTTAAATCCTCCACCCAAAGAATCGAATATTCGTCATATTCCTTCAGATCGCCCGACCGGTAATATGCGATCAGTTTTTCGATAACGGCTTTTTGTTGCGGATCTTCTGCTACTCCGGATGCTTTTTCCAACCAAAAAACAATTTTTTCGATGGCCGATGAATACATTCCGCCGATTTTCCAAACCTGTTCCGTAAGTTTTCCGTTTTCTTTCACCAAACGGCTGTTCAAACCGTACGAAATCGGCCGGCCGTCGCCGGGAATTTTCATTTTGCCGTAAAAAGCTTCGGCTTCGGGTTGCGTCACATCGAAATAATAATTATTGGCCGAAGTGAGCAACAAATCTTCACCGTGTGCTTGATTCACTTTCTTGGCAAGCACGAAGGGATCAAACATCACCGGGATAAGTTCCGTCAATAATTGTTCCGCGGTTTGTCCGTTCGTCAACGGAAGTTTTGCCGAATCGATACTTGTGACGGCTTCCGTAAAAAAGGATTGCGAAAATCCGGGGAGAAATTTTTCCTCGCCGTAATGGTGGTGTATTCCGTTGGAAAACCATACTCGCTTGAGATACACCATAAAATTTGTCCAATCGGCCGATGTTTTGTCGCCGGCGTAATTTTCGTAAATTGCTTCGAGCGTTCGACGAATCTTCAAATTATACCGACAATTCTGATCGAACAAGATATCACGTCCTTCGACAGCTGCTTGCGACAGATAATACAGCAAGGTTTTTTGTTGAAGCGTTAAATGATCAAAATCCTTTACTTCATAACGAAGTATCTGCAAATCGGCAAATTTATCTACCATGTAATTAATTTTTTGTTTCTCGTTTGATGATGGTCCGCCGCCGCAAGAATAAAGTCCGGCAACGAAAAAAAGTCCGATAATGATCGAATCGATGCGTGTTTTCATGTTGAATCGGTGATGTGAAAATTGCCGGCAAAGTTACCATATTTTTCGGGTAAATTGTTAACTTTCGCTATCTTTAGGCCTTTAAATTTTATCGAAAAGCGTTGGAAAAAGGGATCGTTGTTAAATCGACGGGCAGCAGTTATACGGTGAAAACAGATTCGGGCGATCGGGTTGATTGTAAGTTGAAAGGACGCCTTCGCACCGAAGATATCAAAAGTACCAACCCGGTGGCGGTGGGCGATCGAGTGTTATTTGATGCCGGCGTGATTTGCGATATCGAACCCCGCAAAAATTATATCATCCGTAAGTCTACCAACCTTTCGAAACAATCGCATATCATTGCCGCCAACGTTGATATGGCTTTTTTGACGATTACTTTTCGTCTGCCCGAAACGCCGTCGGAATTTATCGATCGTTTTCTGGCCGCTGCCGAAGCATACCGAATACCCGTTTGTCTCGTCTTCAACAAATTCGATTTGTATTCCGCGAAAGAGGCGGAGCAAGTGAAACAAATCGAGACTGTTTATCGTACAATCGGTTATCGGGCTATTGAAACGTCAATCGTCGATATGACAGGCATTGACGAATTAAGACAAATGCTTTCGAACAAAATATCTGTTGTGGCCGGATTGTCGGGTGTCGGGAAATCGTCGTTGATCAATGCGGTCGATCCCGATTTACGGGTAAAAATCGGCGCCATGTCCGATTATCATCGCAGCGGTAAGCATACCACCACTTTTGCCGAAATGTTTGCACTGCGGAGCGGAGGTTACATCATTGATACGCCGGGTATTCGCGGATTCGGTTTGATACATATCGAAAAGGAAGAGTTGTATCATTTCTTTCCCGAAATATTCAAAACGGCAACCGAGTGCTCATATCGAAATTGTCTTCACATCAATGAACCGGGTTGTGCGGTGATTAAAGCGGTTGAGGCGGGCAAGATCAGCTTTTCCCGCTACAACAGCTATCTGAGCATGATGGAAGATACGCAAAATAAATATCGTTAGCTTTCTAAAATAGAGACATGAAGAAATACGTTATTATTCCCCTTTGTATATGTTTATCCGTTATTGTGTTGAGCGGGTATTACATTTACTCGAGATACAACATCCAAATTCGGGCAAAAAAAGAATTATTGGTTTCATATGTGTCAATCATTAAAATGCAATTGGCCGGTATTGCCGCGCATGTCGGTGAGTTGCCGTATATCGTGAAACCCATTGTCGGAGAAAAAGGGCTTATGAACGACAACCTGCAGATATATGCCGAACCCGTTTCCATGCTCGAAGATTTTTATGATGACAACAGCTATTTCATCAAAGGTATCTCGGTTTTCGATCGATACGGCAATGTTTTTAACATTTATCGCGATAAAGACGGTGTTTTCATAAAGGATCGATATAAGTCGCGAAATGTTAATGTGTTGCGATCGGAAAGTGAAATCGTGGACGAAAACAATTCTTTTTCGTATATCCTGCCCGTTTATTCCGGCGATACTTTATCCGGAAATATTGCCGTTAATGTGGATATAGCATCTTTAAATCAAACGCTGTTTGAACCATACACGGAAAGAAAAGATATTTGGACTTCCGTCATTCTCAATCGGGATACTTATTTGACGTATCCTCTCGAAGACGGATTGGTGTTATCTCGGGAAAAAACGATTATTGAAGAAACGGAAAAAGAACATACCGGTTTTTTGTTCGGGAAAATAAGCGGTTCCGAATATTCCGGCAGAGTGCTGTCCTATTACGAAAGATTACCCGTTTCGGGACAATTCTTGGGAATCGTTTTCAGTTACGACATATCGTCAATCTTTTTTACGTCCCTGTGGGGATTTTTGGTTATTTGTTTTGTTCTGTCGGCAATGACCGCTGCGGCGATAATCGCTTTGCGTCGAGCCGTTCGTCGCGATTTGGCAAAACACAAAGAAAAAGACCGACAAATAAATTTCATGCGGGTAATGTTTCAAAATGTACCGGTCGGTATTTTGGTGAGCCGACAAGACAACTTGATGTCGGCCAACAAATATGCCATGAAGTTATTGGACGGATATGTTTCCGAAAAGGATTTGGGCGAAAGCACGGCAAATATCACATTTCCGTCGGGATTTCACGGAGATTCGGAACAGGACGAATTTCGGGAATGGGCATTGTGTCATTATGAGCGTAACGGCAAGGAAATATATCTCGGCAAAAAACAAACAAACGTCGAAGAAGACAACACCAAATACGTGATCGATGCATTTTGCGATATCACGGAAATGGAACAGAGCCGAAAAAATGCCATCCGTTCGGAAATTGCCAAATCGGAATTGTTGAGCCGCATCGGAAACGATTTCAGAAAACCGCTTGGCGACATAAAGGATGCACTTGTTTTGTTGGAGCAAAAATACCCGGATGAACCGAATGCGGTGCATATTGATGAGGCAGCGGAAAGTTTGTCGGATATGATCGATAATATACAAGATTTTGCGGACATTGAAGCGGGACGAGCCATTCCCGACGAAACACCGTTTAATCTCGCCGATGAGTTGAAAAAAGTTGCGGATATGTACATGGCCGAAACGCAACAAAAAGGTATCGGGTTGCATGCACATATTGCGTCGTCCGCCGATCGCCGAGTTGTCGGTGATCCTCAACGATTCAGGCAAGTATTGGACCAATTATTGAGCAATGCCGTCAAATTCACCAAAGAAGGCGAAGTTCGCGTATCGTTGGAAGCTACGGACATGCAAGACGGAAAAGTGTTGGTTAAATGCTCGATCGAAGATACGGGAGAAGGCATGTCGAAGAAAAAGCTCAAGAATCTGTTTTCGATCGACCTTCGTGCCAAAGAAGAAGGAGAATCCATCGGTTTGGGAATTATTGTCGCCAAGAAATTGGTGACGATCATGGGTGGAACCATACGCGTAACCAGTCCGTCGCCGATTGCAACCTGTCCCGAAACTCCCGGAGTACAGTTTTTCTTCACCATTCAATGTTATTCCGATCCGCCTTTAAATAAAAAAATCGATTTTTCTTCCATTGTTTCTTATGATCAAATCAACGTTTTGATTATTTCTTCCGATCCGCATCAAGTACAATATTTGGTTAATTTCTTGAACCGAAAAGGGATACGAACGGATATTTTTGTTTATAATAAAGATTCGGCCGAATTGTTGACCAATAAGTTAATCATCGATAAAGATCGATATCAAATCGTTATCATTGAGACGGCAGACAGCGGAACAAGTTTTGCCGTAGCCGAAAAGATTCATCAAACGAATTTAACGGAACAGTGCCTGTATGTGGTGGTCGATTCCTATCGAAAAAAGAGCAATTACCTTAAAGCGAGGTCACTGTGTGTCGATTATTATTTCATAAAAAGCGAAGATTTATCCGGTTTCGATCCGATATTGAAAACCAATTTTGTCAATTTGTCGGAAAAGAAACGGCCTTCCGTTGATGCTTTACGAAAAGACCTCCGTATTTTGGTTGCCGAGAATAATTCGTTGAGTCAATCCGTTGCGAAAATTGTTTTCAATCGGTGGGGTTATGAAATCGATTTTGCGCAAAACGCTTTGGATTTGATCAGCCAAATGAATCGGACCTCCTACGACATTATTTTTATCGATCTGAAATTTCCGCCTTCCAACGGATTTGAAATTGCCGAGATGTTGCGTCAAAAGGGATATAAAATGCCGATTATCGCCATGACGTCCACGCACACCAAAGAAAATTTGAAAAAAGTATCCGAAAGCGGAATGAACGGATACGTGTCGAAACCGTTGAACCCCGAAAAGATTAAGAATATTTTGTTCAAGTGGTTTGTGTAAAAAGGATCATCAAGTTAAGTAAATCGGGAACATTTTAAAATCATGTCGGGCTTTCTCGAACAAACCGCAATTTATTTGCATCGTGCGTACGGCGATGATTTGCATCGCTTTTGTATTGTTTTTCCGAACGTACGCGCGGGTTTGTTTTTCAAAAAATATTTGGCGGCATTATCCGAAAAACCCGTATGGGCGCCTGCGTTCCGTTCGCTTGACTCTTTAATGGAGGAGATAACGGGGCTGACCAAAGCCGATCATCTCAGTCTCATTTTCGATTTATTTAAAGCCTATCGGGAACATCAACCCACCAACGAGAGTTTCGAAGAGTTTTACTTTTGGGGCGAAATGCTCTTGAACGATTTCGACGATACAGACAAACATCTGGTCGATGCGCGCGATTTGTTTCGCAACGTGTCCGACCTCAAAGAATTGGACGGGCTTTTCGATTATCTGACGGACGAGCAAAAAAATGCTATTCGTCTGTTTTGGCAAAATTTCAACGGCGGCGCCGTCGGATCATTTAAGAATGATTTTGCTGCGGTGTGGCCTTCGCTGTATCGAATATACGAATCATTCAAAAAACGATTGCGTGAAAAATCGTTCGGATACGAAGGAATGATACAACGAGATGCGGTGGAACGCCTTCGTGCGGGTGATGTCGATCATGTGCCGTTCGAAAAATACGTATTTATCGGATTTAATGCATTGACGGCTTGCGAAACCCGTTTTTTCAAATCGTTGCAAAAACAAAATCGTGCCGTTTTTTTCTGGGATTACGATGATTATTATGTGAACAACCGTCGACATGAAGCGGGAGCGTTCATGCGCGACAACATTCGTAATTTTCCGCCCGAGTTGCATATTGATTCCCGCAATTTGGTCGAAAAAGACAAGCACATTGAAATCATTTCCGTTCCGTCCGATACCGGACAAGCCGGGATGGCCGGCAAATTGCTGGAACAAAACTCGGAAAACATCGATTGGAGCCGCACGGCAGTGGTGCTTCCGGATGAGCATTTGTTGTTGCCGTTGCTTTCGTCACTTCCCGAAGCGGCAAAGGATATCAACATTACCATGGGTTATCCGTTCACCTGTTCACCCGTAAACAGCTTGTTCGAACGGTTGGCTTCATTGCAGCAACACATTCGGGTGTATGCCGACGGAGCGAGGTTTTATCATAATGATGTGTGCGCGATATTGCACCATCCGTATATTCAGAACATTGCTCCGGAGGAAGTCGATCAAACGGTCAAATTTATCGTCGAGCATAACCGCATTTATGTTCCTTCGTCGGAAATCCCCGATTCCCGATTATTCCGACTTGTTTTTACGCAATGCACCCGAGCGCGTGAATTTGTCGATTATTTGACAGCCATTGTTTCGGAAATAGCGGCGACGAAAACCGGGCAGTCGGATACGGAAGGAAATGACCCTCCCGATCCTTCGCCCGAAGAACAATATAAAGCCGAGTATTTGTTTGTTTTTTATACCGCGTTGCAACGGGTTCGCGATGTGCTTTCGACGGAAGAAATCGATCTCGATGTTCGGATTTTTTGTCGGTTATTGCGCAAAATTATGGCCTCGCTCAAAATTCCTTTCAGCGGCGAACCGTTGAAAGGTCTTCAAGTGATGGGAATGCTCGAAACGCGGGCGCTCGATTTCGATCGTGTCATTATCCTTTCGATGAACGAAGGTATTTTTCCGAGAGCCTCATCGCAACAATCTTTTATTCCTTACAATTTGCGGAAAGGATTCGGGTTAACGACTTCCGAGCAAAACGATGCCGTGGGAGCATATCTTTTTTATCGCTTGGTGCAACGGGCAAAGGATGTGCATTTGATTTACAATTCGGCGGTAACCGATCGCAATACCGGCGAAATGAGTCGCTTTCTCACGCAGATGGTTTACGAACCGGCATTTGATATACAGCGACGCGACATCACGTTCGGCGTCGGCATCGACAAAGATCGGGAGATCGTGAAAGAACGTACGGATGAGGTGCGTCGGAAACTCGATACCTATCTTTCGAATGAAGGCGACATCGGAAAACTTTCGCCCAGCGCGCTCAACAATTATTTGGATTGTCCGTTGCGTTTTTATTTCCGTTATGTCGACGGTTTAAAGGAATCGGATCAGGTAACGGACGAAATCGATCAATCCGTGTTCGGAAAGCTGCTGCACAAGACGATGGAGTTGCTCTACCTGCCGTATATCGGTAAAGAAATCGATGCCGAAACGATCGAAACCGTTCGAAAGGATGATCGACGCATTCGCGGGGCGCTTCTCAAAGCCTTTGCCGAATCGTATTTTCGATCGGAACGGGTGACCGAAAGCGATATTACCGGGCGGAACATTATCATCCGAGAAGTATTGTTGAAGTATCTCAAGCAAATTCTTGAGGTGGATAAGGCAGACGCTCCATTTACGATATTGACGTTGGAAAATTCGTTGGATGTTCGGGTTCCCGTGAATAATAATACCCGAACCGAAATGTTGAACATGACGGGATATATCGATCGATTGGATAATGTGCGGGGCGCGTTGCGAATTATTGACTATAAAACAGGCAACGCACGACGGAATTTCACGGATATTCCCGATTTGTTCGATCCCGAAAAAGCGGGCAATCATGCCGCCATGCAAACATTGGTGTATGCATACATGACGCATATCGCTTATCCGCAATACCCGAAAATCGGGTTGGGGTTGTATGTGATGAAAGATTTGTTCCGAGAAAATTATGATCCCCGCATTTACATGTCGAGAAAACCTCCCGTCGAAAATTATTTCGATGTGTCGGAAACATTCGAACCCGAATTGAATGCGTTATTGTCCGAGATTTTTCTGAGCGATGCGCCGTTTACGCAAACTCGGGACATAAAGAAGTGTTTGACTTGTCTTTATGCGGATATTTGTCGCCGAAAACACAAGTAATTTTGTTCCGGACGACCGGTATTTATTTCTTTTTTCTTCGTTTGATTTCGTCGCGTATTTCGGATGCCTGTTCGTAATTTTCGTTACCGATGGCTTCATTCAGCAGGTTTTCCAATTCGGGAATTTCCATAATGTGCAATTCGCTTTCTTTTTTCTCGGACTCCTTGTGCGACGGCGATTGTTGCTGTTGTTGGGGGTCGTTGGTAAAAATGATGCCCGCGCGATCAATAATTTCTTCGGTGGTATAAATCGGGCATTGAAAACGTAACGCCAATGCAATGGCGTCCGAAGTTCGCGCATCGAGTTCTATTTTTTTGATCCCGTTGTCACAAACCAATTTCGAATAGAAAATACCTTCTTCCAAACGGAAAATATATACCGATTCTATCGTAATGTCGTATTTGGAGGCAAAACTGAAAAACAAATCATGTGTCAAAGGACGAGGCGGTTTCAAGCCTTCCAATTGAATGGCAATGGCTTGCGCCTCAAACCCTCCTATGATGATGGGGATACGTCTGTTCCCGTTTTCCTCGCCCAAAACCAAAGCATATGCCCCTGTTTGTGTTTGACTGTACGAGATGCCCAACACGTTAAGCAGCACTTTATTCATTTGAGAATAACTTTAAAACACATTATCAATCGAAATACAAACCTACACGATTTTTTTGAAAATTCATCCGAAAAATTATTTTTTTAAGGCTGTTCGAATATCGTGTTTGTTCATGTTTGATAACAATGAGATGTGACATGAGGTTCACGAAGGGGCAATTTCGAATCGATAATAAAGAAAAATTCCCGATTTTATCGTTCATTGACCGATAAATTTTGTTTTTTCGGCATTCCTTATTTCTTTTTATTTGTTATTTTTGTTGTTTCCCGCAATCGGATTGCAACCGGTATTTGATATGAGATAATCAATATTCAAAACGAAACGATGACTCGAAACCAACTTTTTCGAAACGTGATTTCCCGATTTGAGGAAACGATGCCCGTGGCCGAGACCGAATTGGAATATCGCAGTTCTTACGAACTGCTGATTTCGGTTATTCTTTCGGCGCAATGTACCGACAAACGCGTCAACATGATTACTCCGGCTTTGTTTAAACGATACCCTTCGCCGGAACTTCTTGCCGAAGCCGACCGCGACGAGGTGTTCGAATTAATACGCAGTTGTTCGTACCCCAACAATAAAACAAAACACTTGATCGGGATGGCTCAAATGTTGATCGAAAAATACGACGGCCAAGTACCCGGAACGATTGAAGAGTTGATGGAATTGCCCGGAGTGGGACGCAAAACGGCTAACGTGATTGCTTCGGTGGTGTTCAAAAAACCGGCTTTGGCCGTCGACACGCATGTGTTTCGGGTTTCGGAACGTATCGGGCTCACGCAAAATGCCAAAACTCCGTTGGAAGCGGAAAAACAGTTGACGAAATATATTCCCGAAAACCTTTGGTCCATAGCACATCATTGGCTCATTTTGCACGGTCGGTATGTTTGCACGGCCCGTTCTCCGAAGTGTGGGGAATGTAAGTTTACCGAATGGTGCAATTATTACAAAAAGCACATATTATTAAATTAGAGAGGCTTATATTGAAGGCAACAATATAGGAGAAATTCCTTTTTTTGTTTTCACAAAAAAAATCGCCTACTTTGCATCGTTTTTACATAGTTTACGTGGAAATTTTAAACCAATCGGATTATTTTACCTGCGCTGTTCTTATAGTTTTTTTGTTGTCGGTCATTATACAATTATTGTATTACTTGATCGTATATGTGCGGGTTGCATGGCGCAGAAAAAAACAAAATGAAAATCGATTGAACGAAACACCTCCGATTTCTGTTATTATATGTGCACGCAATGAAGAAGATAATCTTACCGCAAATTTACCTGCGATTTTGGAACAAGATTATCCGTCGTTTGAAGTGATTGTCGTCAATGACTGTTCGGAAGACGACACCGAACAAGTGTTGTTCGGCTTCAAACAACGATATTCGAATTTGCGCAGTACGATTATCAGAATGACGGGATCGTTCAGAAACGGAAAAAAGTTTGCGGCAACGGTAGGGATCAAAGCGGCGCAAAACGAATGGCTGTTGTTCACCGATGCCGATTGTAAACCGGTTGGTCCAAACTGGATCAAAACCATGAGTCGACATTTTGTCGATAAAAAAGATATCGTACTGGGATATGGTGGTTATGAGTCTCGAAAAGGTTATTTAAACAAATGGATTCGTTACGATACTTGTTTTATAGCCATGCAGTATTTCGGTTTTGCCATGACGAGGATGCCGTATATGGGTGTCGGTCGTAATTTGGCATATCGGAAATCCTTGTTCTATGCGCATAACGGCTTTGCAGCTCATGCGCATATTCTTTCGGGCGACGATGATTTGTTTGTTAATCAGGCGGCAACAAAGAAAAACGTTGCCGTTGAATATGCCACGGAGGCGCATACACGCTCGGTACCCAAAAATACCTTTCGCGCGTGGGTTTGGCAAAAAAGCCGACATATTTCCACCGGAAAGTATTACAAGAGGATGCATTCCTTTTGGTTGGGACTTGAACCTTTTTCGCGCGTGACGTTTTGGGTCGCGTTTTGCGTATTGATGATCCAAAGCCCCGTTTTATGGGAATATATTTTGGCGATATTTTTAGTGCGTATGATTGTTTTTCTCTCGATTTTCGGCGTATCCGCCAAAAGATTCAACGAACGTGGTCTTTTGCGCCATGCCGTATTTTTTGATTTGGCAATGCCTTTTGTCTATTCCTATGTGTTTTTATTAAATCGAATTTTTTCAAAGCAAAACAAATGGAAGTAAAAACGGATACATTATCCACCAAAGCTCAATTGGATGTTGAGTTGGTTCAGCAAGCCGTTGAAGGCGATCAAAAGGCTTACGCCGAATTGATGGAGCGTTACCGTGACGCCATATATTTTATGCTGCTGAAAATGGTTAACAATGCTGCCGATGCGGAAGATTTGACCATTGAAGCTTTCGGTAAAGCATTTAAAAACATCAGACAATATACGGCCAATTTTGCATTCAGTACATGGCTTTTTAAAATCGCATCCAATAACGCGATCGATTTTATGAGAAAGAAAAAGCTCAGTAATGTGTCCATTGACGATACTTTACGGGATGTCGAATCCGTTCCGATCAATATCCGCTCGGAACAACCTACTCCCGAAGAGAGTTTGATCTCCGAACAAAAGATTATGATGTTACGCTCGGTTGTTGCCAAACTCAAACCTCGTTATCGCAGATTGGTCGAACTACGGTATTTTTATGAATATTCGTATGAGGAAATCAGCGAAGAAATGGATTTACCCATCGGAACCGTGAAAGCGCAATTGTTCCGCGCGCGCGAATTGCTGCAAAATATATTGAAAAACAATAACATACATTCGTAAAACGAGAAATAAATATCGGTTGTCAACTTATCGTTCGTTATTACGGAAAACATTATAAAATATTTTTCTCAACTTCATCCGCAGCAAAAGGAACAATTTGCCGCGCTCGGGAAACTATATGCCGAATGGAACGACCGCATTAATGTTATTTCCCGTAAAGATATCGGCGATTTATACGAGCATCATGTCTTACACTCGCTCGCCATTGCCAAAGTCATCGAATTCATGCCCGAGGCCGAAGTGCTTGACGTTGGCACAGGAGGTGGATTTCCCGGAATACCGTTGGCGATTCTTTTTCCGGAAACACGGTTTCATCTTATCGATTCCATCGGCAAAAAACTTAAAGTAGTCGATGCTGTGACGGAAGCATTGCAATTGAAAAATGTTACTTCGCAACATATCCGCGCCGAAGAATTAAACGCTACATACGATTTTGTCGTCAGTCGCGCCGTGACGTCTCTTCCCGTTTTCCTGCCGTGGATCAAAAATAAAATACGCAAACGTCGACTGCATAAAATCCCCAATGGCGCATTATTTCTCAAAGGAGGTGATCTTACCGAAGAACTTCATTCCCGAGAAAATCAAGTAACCGTATTTCCGATTGACGACTTTTTTCGAGAACCATTCTTTAAAGAGAAAAAAGTAATTTACCTGCCGATGTAGGTTGTTTTTTGTTGCGAATGGATGTCTGCAAATGTAAAAATTGTTGCCTTCGCCAGTTTTTGTAGGATTTCACTGACTTTTTTACACGATAAACCTTCCGGGTTTTTAAAACCCGGAAGGTTTTGGCCGGTTATAATAAAAGGAACAAGCAACAATTTCCGATCGATTCCAAGCGTTTTAATATTTTCCTTCCTCTCGATGCAAATCCCACGGAATTGCGCGGCAATTGTTCCCGAATGACTGTTTCCAATTCCACGGCCAAGTCGGGATGTTCGTCCGTCATATTTGCCAAAATTTGCATACAATGTACCTTAATCGCCACTGGAACGGTCGATGATTGCAAGAAGCGAAAACAAAGATCCGTTGTTTGCCCTTGATGCGATTCGGGAATTTTGATTTCGGCAAGCGCTTTTACGATTTGTCGTATAACGCCGTTGTTGGTAACTCGAGGTAAAGCATCGATCAGTGTTTCCGTATACGGGGCCAACAATTCGGGATATTTTTCCAAGCACGCATCCATTGCCCAGGCCGCGCGCTGCACCACCGGTTCTTTACCGTGCAACACAATTTGCATCAATCGGTCGAATTCTTTTTCGTCGCCTCCGATGCAATGTGCCACGTAATCCATATTGCGTCGCGACAATTCCCGCATCAAAAGAACTTCGTAATTCATACCGGAAATATTATTCGCCGTCAAAACGAATAAAACAACGTTGCTTGGAAGGTAGTTCCTTGCGGCGTATACGTTTGATTGGAAAATACCGTGGCGGTTTGATGTTGATTGTCCAAAATATTTTGCACCGCAACGCGCAAATCAAGTCCTTTAACGATTCCTTCGTACGTAAGCGCGGCATCCAAATACACTTGATTTTTCACATAAAAGAAATCGAAAACGGTAGTTGTTGCGTCCGGATCGCTCGATGTCGGCGTCGATACCACGTGGCTATGATCGTAATTCGCCGCAGGCTGCGCCGTAAAATAATTCATCCTCGGCGAAAAATAGAGCTTGTCGAAAAAGCGAAAATCGGCGCCCAAATTGCCGCTGAATTGAGGTACTGCCACCATTTGTCCCTTTTCGTTCACCGTTACCGATGTCGGTACGGCTGCTCCGTCCTCATAAGCCGGGAGAGGAGCCGTTTGCGTAAAATCGGCTTTATTGTATGTGGCATTGGCCCATACCGAAATGTTGGAAGTAAAATTCGTCTTCCATGTCGCTTCAAGTCCGAAGCCGGAAAAATTGCCCACATTCAAGAACGGGTTGAACCACGATATGAAATTTTTGAGAGATTGATACTAAACAACCATTGAAACTCTGGTATTTTTGGCAAACCAAATGTTTTCGGATTCGACGGTCATTAATTGCTCCGGTTTGGTAACCGTACGACCTGCACGGTCGGGTTTGGTTTTGTCGAACATGTTGAGGTGGCTCGCCCGTGCCGATGGATAACGGGTAGCGGTGTTGAACATCAATTTGGTGGTGAATTGCTTGGAAGGAATATAAATCGCTGCCACACGCGGACTGACCGAAAATCGATTGCTTTCCAATATCGAATTGTAATCGGCGCGAATGGCGCCC
>JAVBNP010000129.1:0-36378 GCA_031551455.1 Bacteroidales bacterium
CCACTGCATCATCTTTCCCGCGATGCTCAAGGCAGAAGGTTCGTACATTCTGCCGCAAAACGTTCCGGCCAACGAATTTCTGAATCTCGAAAACGATAAAATATCCACTTCGCGCAACTGGGCAGTGTGGCTTCATGAATATTTGGACGATTTTCCGGGTAAGGAAGATGTGTTGCGTTACGCTTTGACGGCCAACGCGCCCGAAACGAAAGACAACAATTTCACGTGGAAAGATTTCCAAGATCGCAACAATAACGAATTGGTTGCCATTTACGGAAATTTCGTCAATCGGGCGTTGGTGTTGACGCAAAAGTATTTCGGCGGCAAGGTTCCCGAAGTTATCGGCTTGACCGATTACGATAAAAATACGTTGGCCGAAATAGCTGCTATCCGAGCCAATGTGGAAAGTTCGTTGGAGAATTTCCGCTTTCGCGAGGGATTAAAAGAGACAATGAATCTCGCCCGTCTCGGCAATAAATATTTGGCGGATACCGAACCGTGGAAATTGATCAAAACCGACGAAGCGCGCGTAAAAACTATTTTGAACATATCGTTGCAATTGGCGGCTAACATGGCATTGTTGTCCGAACCGTTCCTTCCGTTCAGTTCCGCACGTCTCAAGGAAATGCTCAACCTGCCTTTGACGGGTTGGGAATGCATCGGCAACGACGATTTGCTTACTGCGGGACATTTGTTGGGCGAACCCTTCCTGCTGTTCGAAAAAATCGAAGACGAAGCTATCGAAAAACAATTGAAACGTTTGGCCGATACCAAAATCGCCAATGAAAAGAGCGGATATAAAGCGGCTCCCGCCAAACCCGATATCAGCTACGACGAGTTTTCGACCATGGACATCCGTATCGGCACCATTCTCGAAGCCGGCAAAGTACCCAAAACCGACAAACTGATGAAGTTGCTCGTGGACACGGGTATTGATAAACGGACGATCGTTTCGGGCATTGCCGCGTACTTCACTCCCGAAGAATTGATCGGCAAACAGGTAAGCGTATTGGTGAATCTTGCTCCGCGCAAATTGAAAGGTATCGAATCGCAAGGCATGATCCTGTTGGCCGAAGATGCGGACGGAAAGTTGGTATTCGTGACGCCCGAAAATGCGGTAGTAAACGGGGCGGCGATAAAGTAAAATTGCGGATCAATCGAAAATCGAAATAGAAAAAAACATGAGTCGTCGTTGGAACAGATTTTGGATAGGTTTGGCGTTAGGCGTTGCATTACCGTTGGTTGTTTTCCTTTTTGTATATCTTTTCGGATATTCGGAAACACCCTTTGGAGAATTTTTGCAATACGCTTTCAAAATGCGGGCGCTTCCCAAAATATTCAGTTTATGCGTCATCCCTAATCTGATTATTTTTTACATCTTTTTAAATAAAGAATTTTGGTATGCCACGCGCGGCATTATCGCAGCAACGTTTCTGTGCACGTTGGTCGTGGTGGCCGTTAAATTCCTTGCTTGACAGTTTATCATCGAAAATAAATAATAAAAATGAGACATTTTACGTCGGTACAAGATGTTACCAATCTGAGAAAGCTTCTCGGGGAAGCTTTCTCCATCAAAGAAAATCCTTTCCAATACGAAAATATGGGTAAGCATCGCACCATGGGCTTGCTCTTCTTCAATTCGAGTCTGCGTACGCGCCTCAGTACTCAAAAAGCTGCTCAAAACCTCGGAATGAACACCATGGTGCTCAACATCAACGAAGACAGTTGGAAAATCGAGACCGAATTCGGTGTGGTAATGAACGGCGACAAAGCCGAGCACATCAAGGAAGCAGCCGCCGTTATCGGACGTTATTGCGATATTATCGGGGTTCGGTCGTTCCCCGGATTGAAGGATCGCAAGGCGGATTATTCCGAAAGCGTCATCAACCAATTCATACAATACGCAGGCGTTCCGATTGTCAGCATGGAATCGGCCACGCGCCACCCTTTGCAGTCATTTGCTGACGTGATTACCATCGAGCAATACAAAAAGACGGAACGTCCGAAAGTCGTGTTGGCTTGGGCGCCCCATTGTCGCGCATTGCCGCAGTCGGTTCCCAACTCATTCGCCGAATGGGCCGTTGCTGCAGGTTATGAGGTGGTTATCACGCATCCCGAAGGTTACGAATTGGATCAAATGTACACCAAAGGCGCAACCATCGAATACGATCGTGAAAAGGCCTATAAAGACGCCGATTTCGTTTACGCCAAAAATTGGTCGTCATATTTCAATTACGGTAAGATTCTTTGCGAAGATCTTGCATGGACGTGCAATGCCAAAAATATGGCGTTGACCAATGATGCCAAATTTATGCATTGTCTTCCGGTACGCCGTAATTTGGTGGTATCCGATGAAGTGATCGACAGTCCGAATTCGATCGTTATCGAGGAGGCTGCCAATCGGGTGGTTTCGGCGCAAACGGTGTTGTATGAAGTTTTGCAAGGATTGTAGAAGTCTGATAACCTGTTAAAGTAACTATGAAAATGAAATATTTTGATTTGAAAAAAGTGCCGATGTCGGTTATCGCGGCAGCAATGATTCTTTTGCCGTTTTCGTGCGGTAATCCTCAACCGAAATTAATTGCCGATGATGAGAAAGTTCTCGAATTCGAAGTTGTTGCCTGCAACGATACAATCATTAATCGCAACACCGTCGGCGCACAAGATATCAAATACGGTTTCGAAGGTGGCCGGGTTGTGAAAATCGGGAATGTTTATCACATGATTACCGCCGAAATGTTCGGTGATCCTTTTTGCGTGAACATGCGCTTGGGACATTGGGAATCAAACGACGGGATCGATTGGCGCAGAGTGGGTACCATCCGCAAATCGGACGGCGATTACACGGGAACGTCGCAACGTTCGTCGGTGTGGGGCCCTATGGTCGTTTTTCTTGAAGAAGAAAACCGTTGGCATTTGGTATACGTTTGTTACAAAAACAAACCGAGCGAGCCCAATATGTCTCATACGGGTTACGACGGCGTTATTCAACATGCCGTATCCGCAAAAGAAGGTCTTGATGGAATTTACGGCCCTTACGAAGACAGAGGTATTTTGATGCGTTACGACGATCGACCCGATCCATGGGAAGGATTGCAGGGCGTTGATTCGTTCTTTCCCTATAAAATAGGAAACAAGTGGTACGGTTTTTACGGAAGCGCTCTTACGCAGGACATGAAAAATTGCGAATGGCACATTGGTTTGGCGCAAGCCGATAACATAGAAGGACCTTGGACGCGAATGTCGGAACTGAACCCCGTTAATCCCGTCGGATTTGCCGAAAACCCGATCGTAATGCAATTGGAAAATGGTGTTTATATCGCAATTGTTGACGGCGGCCCGTTTGTGGACAAGTTAAGCTACTTATTGTCTCGCGACGGCGTTCATTGGTCGAACATACGTCACATAGAGTTGGAACCGACGGTTAAAAAATGGTGGAATACGATGCGTACTCCGCAATCGTTGATTAAAGAGAGCGACGGCACATATATCATGTTTTTTACCGCATTTAAGGATTATCAACCCGGTTTTCGTTTCGCTCATGTGAGCAAATTGAAATTGAAAATCAATTTTCTCGATAACTGATTTGCATATCGGTAAATATACTTTTTCAAAATATTACCTAACAGCCATGAAAATAGAATGCTTCGGGCGAACGATTGCCGCAGCCGCGATGATTTTGTCCGTTTCGTGCGATAATCCTCAACCGAAATTGATCGCCGATGACGAGAAAGTTATCGAATTCGAAGTTGTTTCCTGCAACGATACGGTGATCCATCGCAACACCGTCGGAGCGCAAGACATCAAATACGGTTTCGAAGGCGGACGCGTCGTGAAAGTCGGTGACATGTACCACATGATTACGGCCGAAATGTTCGGTGAACCGTATTGGGTGAATATGCGTTTGGGACATTGGGAATCGAAGGATGGGATCGACTGGCGCAGAGTGGGTACCATTCGCGAATCGGACGGCAATTATACGGGAACATCGCAACGTTCGTCGGTATGGGGCCCCATGGTTGTTTTCAACGATGCGGACAATCATTGGCACTTGGTGTATGTTTGTTATAAAAACAAACCCAATACTGAACCCAATGTATCTTATACGGGTTACGACGGCGTCATTCAACATGCCGTATCCGCAAAAGAAGGTCTTGAAGGAATTTACGGCCCTTACGAAGACAAAGGTATTTTGATGCGTTACGACGACGCTCGGCCCGATCCGTGGGAAGGATTGCAAGGGGTCGATTCGTTCTTTCCCTATAAAATAGGGAATAAGTGGTACGGTTTCTACGGAAGCGCCACCACGCAAGATATCAAAAATTGCCAATGGCATATCGGTTTGGCCCGGGCCGATAACGTAGAAGGACCTTGGGCGCGAATGTCGGAGTTGAATCCCGTTAATCCTGTCGGATTTGCCGAAAATCCGATTGTGATTCCGTTGAAGAAGGATCTTTATATCGCGATTGTCGACGGGGGTCATTTTGCCGCCAAGTTGGGGTATCTCTTATCTCGCGACGGCATTCATTGGTCGAACATACGTTACATCGATCCGGAAACGGCAACCAAAAAGTGGTGGAATCTTTTGCGTACCCCGCAATCGCTAATCAAAGAAAGCGACGGTACGTATACCATGTTTTTTACCGCGTATAAAAATTATAAAGACGGCTCGGTTTTCGGACACGTGAGCAAATTGAAATTGAAGATCGATTTTCTCGAAAATTAATACGTATATTATGTCGGAAATTGCCGTTGATCTTTTAAAACGTTTAATCGCCACACCTTCGCTAAGTCGCGAGGAATCCCGAACGGCGGATATTATCGATTCGTTTCTGAAAGAACAAGGTTGCGACACTTCTCGCAAAGGCAACAACGTTTGGGTGCGTTCGATCATCGACGACCGATTGCCCGTTATTTTGCTCAATTCGCATCATGATACGGTAAAACCCGTTTCGTCGTGGACGCGCGATCCGTTTATGCCCGTCATCGAGGACGGAAAACTGTACGGTTTGGGCAGTAACGATGCAGGCGCTTCATTGGTGAGCTTGATGATGACATTTCTTCATTTCGAAAAGCAAAAGGATCGGAAATACAATCTTATTTATGCCGCCACCGCTGAAGAGGAAATCACGGGAATGAACGGGATCGCACTTATTTTGGACGAGTTGGGTCCGCTCGATTTGGCGATCGTGGGAGAACCCACGCAAATGCAACCCGCAATTGCCGAGAAAGGGTTGATGGTGCTCGACTGCGAAACCGTCGGAAAAACGGGACATGCGGCGCGCAACGAAGGTATTAATGCCCTTTATCTGGCGGTGGACGACATCGAGCGCATTCGTAATTTCAAATTTCCGAAAACTTCGCCGTTGTTGGGCGAGGTAAAGATGACCGTATCGATCATTCAAGCGGGTTACCAACACAATATCGTGCCCGATAATTGCAAATATACGGTGGATGTTCGTACCAACGAATTTTATAAGAATACGGAAGCGTTGGAAATTATTCGTGCCGTTGTGAGGAATAGCGCTGTGACGCCGCGTTCCACGCACATTAACTCATCGTCCATCCCGCGGGAACATCCGTTTGTGCAACGTTGTCTGTCGTTTGGGATGACGCCGTACGGATCGCCCACCACATCTGATCAAGCACGTATTCCGTACATGTCTGTCAAAATCGGACCGGGTGATTCGGCCCGTTCGCATACTGCGGACGAATTTATTTACTTGAACGAAATAGAAAAAGGAATAGTTCTGTATATTAAGCTATTGGCCGATTTTTCGCCGATTTAATTCGAGAAGTTTGTTTTGAGATTTTAAATGCCTCGAAATTACAGGAAACTTGCTATTTTATCGGCAACGGCTTTGAATTTTTCGGGTGAAAATTTCAATTTGGGGCGACTGAAGTCGATATCGTGAACGTTTTGAATCGGAACCAAATGGATGTGTGCGTGTGGCACTTCCAATCCGATGACGGCAACGCCGACGCGTTTGCAGGGAACCGCTTTTTCAATGGCTTTTGCTATGCGTTTGGCAAATACTATCATACCGCCCAAATCGGCATCGTTTATATCGAACAAATAGTCGACCTCTTCTTTGGGAACCACCAATACATGACCCGCCGCCAACGGATTAATGTCCAAAAAAGCATAATATTTATCGTTTTCGGCTACTTTATAACTCGGAATTTCTCCTTTGATGATTTTCGAAAAAATACTTGCCATGGCGTTAAAGATTTATCGTTAACGTGATATTTCGAGAATCTCGAACCGCATTTTTCCCGCGGGAACTTGTATTTCGGCAATATCGCCTCTCTTTTTGCCGACTAACCCTTTTCCGATGGGCGTAGTGATGGCGATCTTTCCTTCTTTCAGATTTGCTTCCGATTCGGAAACCAACGTATACTCAACAACCATATTGTTTTTCAGGTTTTTGAGTTTTACTCTATTGAGAATCTGCACGCTGGATGTATCTACGCGCGATTCGTCCAATATGCGACTGTTGCGAATGGTTTCTTCCAATTTATGGATGCGTGCTTCAAGCATTCCTTGCGCATCTTTGGCAGCATCATATTCCGCGTTTTCCGAAAGATCGCCCTTGTCGCGCGCTTCCGCAATTTGTCTCGATATGGCGGGACGCTCGATGTTAATCAATTGTTCCAGCTCTTTTTTCAGCTTTGCCATACCTTCTTCGGTGACATACGAAATTCTAGCCATGGTATTCGATTTTGATGAGTATATAAAATAAAAAAAAGAACTCCGGTGTCCCGGAATTCTTTTCCTGAGACATCAGAATGATGTTATGCTTGGTTTTGTGAAAAAACGATAATCATTAATACAAAAACAACTACTTTCCGCCGAAACCGTTTGATGATTTTACATAAAAATTTACCTGCGTATCAAGCAGATGTACAAAAAACGGATAACGGAACAGCAATTTTACAATACAACAAAGTAAACGGTTTATTTCGAAAAAAACAAATATCGACGCTTTTTATTGAGCTTTCTCAACCTCGACATTTCGATAATGTTAAATGCGAGTTTCTTTTTCCTTTTCCCGCCAAAAATTACGATTCATTGGCAACCACAAATGCGACTACCTTGCTGAGATTTTTTTTCGTATCGAATACGGGGATATATTCAAGGCGTACGTTTGCCCGATTGATTTCACAAACGGAAGAAACTTGTTCTCCCAAGCATAATTTCTGCCATACGATTTCGCCTTCTTGCGGACCTCCGGGATAGGTTTCTGCGAACGATTTACCGACAAAGTCGGATTCGGAAGCGTCTCCGAATATTTTCAGTACGTTACGACTTATTGCCTCCACTTTTCCGTCATCTGAAAATTCGACAGCGTTGAAAATTTTGAGAATCGATCGGTATAATTGTTGCGATTCGTGCTCTTTATTTTCGCCGACTTGTTGTAACTTTTTCATTTTTTCCAAAGCTTCAGCGGTTTCGATTTCTCTCCGGCGCATTTCTTCCTGTGTGGCTTGCATTTCCTCCATGTTCTGCCGTAATTCCTCTTCTTGATTTGCCATTTCTTCCGCCTGTATTTTCGATAATTCCAAAAGCTTATTGGTTCGCATGTTGGTTTTAGCGGTTCCTATGGTCGAGGCAATGCTTTCGGCTATTTTTTCGACAAACTCGATGACATGAGATTCCAATGTGTGGAATGAAGCCAATTCAATGATGCCGTAAATTTGCTCATTAATCTTCATGGGAGTAATGAGTAATGCCTTGGGATTTTCGCCGCCCAATCCGGAAGAAATTTGAATGTAGTTTTCGGGCAAATGTGTCATGTAAATACTTTCACCTTCCAAATAACAAGTCCCGACCAATCCTTCCCCGATTTCTACTTTTTTATCGACAAATTTGCGTCGATCGTACGCATAACATGCCATCATTTCGAGATATGCATGACTGTTGTCGTCATCATTAACAATAAACAGTCCGCCTTGGTTAACACCGGTGTAATTAACCAATTTCGAAATAATGCTGTTGCATATTTCTGCCATATCTTGATGGTTTGCACGAAGCAACTCTCCGAATTGCGCTATTCCGTCGGTAATCCAATTCCGTCGTTTATCTTCTTCTTGCCGTTCTTGTTTTTCCGTTTCGGCTTTCTTGAGGTTATCACGCATATCAACCATCGCTTTTCCGATTTCGTCATCTTTGTCGGTCAGTTGCAGGTCGATCGATAAATTGCCTTTTCCGATGTTGTCGGCAAATGATACGATGTTTTTTAACGACATAATCAATTTGTCGATCATTTGCATCGCTTTTCCGATTTCATCGGATCTTTTCAAATATTCTTCACTGATATGCAAATTGGTCTTTCCTTTGTGAAGAGATTCGGTTGTATCCCGTATTTCCGTTATCGGCTTGATGATAATTTTTTTCAAATAGAAAATAGCCAACAAAACAATCGAAAATACGACCGGTACGCACCATGCCAAATGGATTAATCCTTTAGCACCCATGATGAACCCAACCAATGCGCAAGCATCCAAAGGAGTGGCAAATACAAGAATCAAGGTGAAAAGAATGCTTTTACGAAATAAAAGCCAAGAAAAGAAAACAAGGATGGGTGCAACAACAATGATACTGATGACTCCGATTGCGAAAGTAGAATCTGACATTTGTTTCGGTATTAAAATGTGTGTATTTAATATATACGGGCGGAAAGACAAAAAGGTTTCAACAAAATTTACCAATTTGTTTATTTAACAAACAGAGGCTTTTATGTCGCTTTTCGACTGATAGGTTGTTTGTGTCGTACTTTTGGGTGCAAATAGTATATAAGTCCCAATAAGTAATTACGGATTTAGAGATCAGCTAAAACCTAATCGGTTTTATCGATATATTGTTTATTGATAATAATGTTTTGATGATAATAAAACATCATTACAGGTTTATCTTTCGGTTATCGGTGTCGACAAAGTAATAACCTTCATACTTTGACGAAGATACAGAGTGCACGAGAGATTTGCGTACTCCGTATCTTCGTTAAGATATCAATTATGAGTTTATTCATAATAAGTGGTTTAATACCCCGACCCTCTGGGTCGGAAACAAAAAAAACCTTTGGTCTTGATACCTCGGGGCTCTGCCCTGGGGTTATTCATTCGTCGGCTTCCAACGTGATCTTTTTTTGAAATTCGAGTCGAACGGGTCCGAGCAATCCCGATTTCAAGTCACCTCTGTATTGCGTGGGTATTGTATTGTAATGATTGGCTAAGGAATTGTATACGACTATTTCGATGACGTTGTCGCCTGTTTTCAAATAACCGGAAATGTTGAATTTCCATGGAGGCAACACTTTTACATCAACTTTTTTTCCGTTGACGGATACGCCGACTGTTGCCGATACGTCACCCAAATCGAGCACCACGTTTTCTTTTATTTGGTTTTCGCTCATTCGAATGGTTTTTCGGTACAATCCGCCTCCGGAATAATCTTCCATGACGCCGAGTTGCGACCAATCACCTGTTTGAATGTCTCCTTTTCCGCATTTCAATGCGATCGGTTCCGGTAAAACGCTTCCTCCGTAGATTCCGCTTTCCTGTTCTACTTTGATATCAACAATTACGGACTTGCGTTCGGGATTTTTCACCTTCACGGAAAATGCTTTTGCCGAAGGTACATTTTTGGATGTTGTTCCCGATTCGATTTTTTGTTCGACGCCATTCACCCAAATCTTCGCCGAACGGCATCGGATAAAACCGTTCAATTCCGTCAATCCCGGAGGAGATATGAAGCGATACCACCCCGTCGGATTTTTTTCTTCGGAACGAACGTTGTATTCGATCAATCCGGGTTTCCCGTACCACGACAAGGAAATGGGAAGAGTTTGTTTCCAATCGGGTTTTTCCCCGGTTTCCAACACGTAATGCGTTCTGCCGAATCCGTCGAAACGAAGCAGCAAGGTGTTTACGCCTTTTTGAAGCATGATTTCGGTTGTTCGCGGATTTACCTTTTTCCCGTTCACCCAAACGGATGCCGGAGGCAACGCACCGAAAGAAACCGTTACTTTTCCGGCTTTTTCGCGGATCACGGAGGTCCGGAAATATTGGCAAGTTCCGTCGACTCCGGTTTTATATGTCAACGTTTTTGTATCGAAAACTTGTTTCCCGATTTGAAGGAAATCGTCGAACATGCGACCTTTCAATCCGTGATATCCTTGCGTTCCCGGTTCATTTTCGACGCCCCAACGCCACGAATAACACAATTCCGTCCATTGTCGGGTGCTTCCGTCCGCGGTTTTGAATGTGTTCGGTTGTTTTTGACCGGCCCATTCCTTTTCGCGAACGGTATCGTTTAGCGACAATGGTCCCGATTGATAAAAACGCGGGCCGTAACCATACGTGATCTTTTGGCGGGGAAGTCGGTCAAAATCCGGTTTTTCCGGGCCCTCACCGTAATAAAATCGACGGGCTTCCGCGCCGATCATGCCGACGGACGCCGGTAATCTGAAATCGCCCCAACGGTTGTCCATGGTGGGGATCAGCTCGAATTCCCATTCACCGGCTATTGTTTGAGCGGCCGGCGGAGCGCCAACCGTGCCGTTTAACGAAACGGTTTTATTGCCGATGCGTGCAACGACCGTCTTCTCGCCCGGATAATCCGCGGTGCCTTCAACGTATATTTTTCCGTTGGTTCGGCCGATTTTATCGATACCGGTTAAATTCGATTTCTCGATAAATATGTCTTCCGGCGTGTCGTTGCGGAAAACGATCAATTGCGCTTCGGTTTCGCTCAATGGCATTTTGACGATGGTTCGATCTCCCTCGCGACGGACTTCATGCAGTTGTCGGGTGTTTCCCGTCCATGCATCCCATAATTCGACTTTTCCCGTGCTTCGGAAGGCGCATTCCGCTCCCGACGGTATTCCGTATACCATGTATACCTCGTGTGTTCCCGATTTTCGATGATTTACGTTATATGCCTTCGTATATCCCGAAGGTTTGTCGAGCCACTCGAAATCGCGTACCGTCGTCTTATCCAAAATATCGAGCGTTGATGTTAATCGAATCTTGTTGATCAGTTCCGGCGTTTTGGGAATATTTTTCTTGATGGGAATAAAATGACCGATTCCTCCCTTTTCGTTCGTTTTTGGACGCGGGGGTACCATCCATCGCATAAAATCCCGATAAGATAATCCGAATATTTCCTGTTGCATTGCCGCCAAAACGGGATCATCGCGACCGATACGGTCGCTCGATTCCGAAAGATAATCCAACGCGATCACTTTTCCGCCGGCACGATAGAACGCCAAGATTTTTTCCATCGTTCGGAAGGAAATCGCTTTCATGTCGGGCAATATCAACACGCGGTAACTTTCTCCGGCAACATCCAATTTTCCGTTGTCCGTCGTTGCTCTTTGTATGGAGGAATCGTCGATAAGATCGAAATCGACGCCGCAATCGAAAAGTTCGTCGGATATCCCGGCCACGCAGCCGATATAATCCATGCTTTCGTCTTCCATCAGTGATTGTCCCACGGTTACGGGATACATAACCGCAACGTCGCATCGATGTTCGCCTTGACTCATCAAGTAACTCAATCGTTCGATGTATTTGAACCAACTTTCCGCGTGATGCCAATACGGCATTCGGAAATGGAAACACGGGGGCGCCCATTCCCACCACCCGCCGAGCGTGGAATAATAAAGCCCGTGCAACGAGTATTGATTCATCCCGGCGGCATAATGATAATGCATCAAATCCAACAGTTCGGCGGGTGTTACTCCCCATCCGATACTGTGATTACCTTCCAGCCATGAACGATGTCGGTCGTACAAATGGGTCATCGACGACGACGTTTTGTCTTTTATGATGTTACGTTCACTACCCCATTGATCCATTCCTGGCATCAACCAACGTACCGCCGCCATGTAATCGCCGAATTCGGCGGGAAATTCGCCTCGCCCTTTGTGATCGATCCAGTGCATCATACCCCGTTGGTCGATCCATTCGGAAATGGGTTTGAAATACGATTCCTGCATCAAAAAGGAAAGCGTTTTCCAATAGTCCATGCGAATTTTCGGCGTACGCGGTCCGATGTCCTCGAACAAGGCTCCCAATTCGGGAACGATGTCGTAACCGTATTGTTTTTTGAACGTTTCGGCAAAAGCGCCGGTCCAAACGGCGCCGTCGATCCAAAACCAACCTTCTTCGTCATGATCGAAAATATTGAAGCTTTTTCCCATACGGCCCGGCAAACGATCTTCGAATCGTTGATAATATTTTTCGATAACTTTTTTACCGAATATGGGATTCATGGCGTCATGCGATCGGGGATTCCGGTGATAACTTATCGTCATGACTTGACGATCGTCCGACGGCGTCCACCGTAATTTGTTGTTGGCGATTTTATCCAACAGATCAACGGAAGAACCGTCAATGATTTTGCCTTGTTCCGTGCGGTATGCCCGTATACTCAATAAATTTTCGGGAATGTCGCATTCGAAAACGGAACCTGCCGATGCTTCGCGACTTTCGCAAATCAGTTTTCGTCCCACCGCGTCGGGCGATTCGGCAATGATTTCGTCGACCCACCAACCTTCGCCCGGAAAGTGATGCGTATAGTCGTTAAATCCCAACACCATTCCTCTTTTTTCACATTCGTCGGCCGCCCATTTTACCAAATCCCACCATTCGTCGCTGAATTGTACGGGATCCGTTTTGTAAGCGTTGAAAATATGCTTATCCGTATGATGGATGGATATAACCAAACCCCATAAGTGTTTTTCCTTTAATTGATCCAACTGCCAAAGAATACGGTCTTTTTCCAACTTTTCGCCGATCCACCAATAAAATGGACTTTCGCCGTAGCCGAGCGGTGGATTTGCAAATTCTTTGGGCAAGTCAATTACGGCATTTTTCATGGGGAGTCCGACAGCATTTTTCGGAATTTTCACCGAACTGCCGGGCAAATCTTCTTTGAATTGCGGCGGATCATTTTGCCCGAAGGATACATTCCAAGGGAAACATGTGATTAATGCGATGATAAAAAACAAGTTTTTGAATGTTTTTTTTCTTTCGACGCGTACCCGGAAAGTACGCATAAGCAATCTGGTCATTTGAGGATGATACATGATGTTCAATTATTGTTGAATAATATTTTCCCTGCGACGGTTCAATTTTGCCGAACCGCGCATTCCGTTTCGGAATTCTTTTCGGGATCGGGTAACAATTGTAAAGCGTACAAATATATGATTTATTTTGCTTATTATGCTGCAAGTATGCCAAAACGTGCCGTCGGATGCTTTCGGGCAGATTGCGGTGTATATCTAGTCCACCGACACGCGGCGGTAAAAGATGCAAATTACGATTTTATCCCATCTGAGCAATTTGAACTTAATTTCATAATATCTTGTCTTTCAAAAGTGTATATTTTTTTGTTGAGTTGTGAAACCAACCCCCTGTCTTATACATAGAATCATAAGGTCAGCTGTTTTTATTACTTTACTTTTATCTTATTGCCTCCTTTATGATAATAGTCCAGCCGACTTCATTATTCCTTAAATTGACCCAAAGCTTTTTGTAATATAAATCTTCAATCAATTCATTTGTTTCTTTATCGTAAAGTTGAAGTCTCCCGAATTCGGAAGAAACCGCCTTGTTGTCCACACTGTGTATAATACCGGGAGATGTTATTTTGAGGTATTTTTGGCTGTGATTCACAAAGACGGTAGCATTCTTTAAATACCTCTTATTTTCGGCGATCGAATCCGATTGTGCAACTTCAAATATATTATCGAAGTCATTAAATACGGGTAATCTTTCCATGTTGTGTGTTTTTAAAATACTGCCCCATTTGCTTGGTTGATACATGTTGATCGTATAATCAAGCAATTCAACTCCTCCGTAATTCCCATGCCCGGGAATTACGATTTTTGCCGTTCCGTAATTTTCTTTCACTTTTGATATGGTATTCGACCATTCTTTCAAGTTGGCGTCGCCGATATTACCATACCATCCTCCGAGATTCCGCACTTCATTTCCGCCGAATAATATTTTATCTTTAGGAATCCATACCACAATACCGTCTTCGGTATGTGCCGGGCCGAGATAATCGCAGACTAATTTTTCTCCTCCCACGTTTAATTCCAATTTGGGATAAAAACCGGTTTGAGGAATTGGCAAGCCTTTTTCTTTACAAATTTCCCGAGTAAGTTCATTGGCATATGTTTTTATCTCGGCCTTATGTACGGCATTTATTCCTCCCATTGCATCAAGATGCCATCTGTCTATGATATAACCGACTATTTCCACCTTTTGGCTTTTCACCCAATCGATAAGATTTTGAGTTTCCTTATCCGTCTCCGGTGTTGAAACGATAACGGCTTCTCCGTTATTCACGAAAACAACCCCATTATTATCCTTGTTTGTATGTAAATAGGTATGTTCCGTTAATTTGATTAATTTCAAGCTATCCGATAATACTATTTCTTGACCGGACAGACCGGATACAAATACGGTTAAAATTAAAAATGTTACAATAAGTTTTGTATTCATGTTATTCACTTTAAGTTTTGTCCTTTCGGAAGGTTTATATTTTGTTTATTAAAATTGTTCATCCTCTGTCCACTTCAAATAATGTACGGGTGTCCGGTTGTTGTTGTTTTGCACATACCAAATAGTCAGCCGTTCTCGTCCTTCGTCGCTAACCTTGCGCATTGGACTTATATCCCACGTCACCTCTTCTATTGTAATGTCTTTACTTGGCTGAAAATATCTCAATAATTCGACCCCGGATTCGGGTAAATTCACCATGTTGAAAGTTTTCCGATTTAATGGTTCGCCGATTTCACGTATGGCTGCGGATAAGTCAAATTGCATAAAGTTTTCTTCGGCGCCGGGGTCGAAATTTTTGTTTCTGACGACCTCACAAATGGTAGCTTTGAAATTCCATTCGCAGATTTCATTTGTTTTTTTATCGATATTTTGAAACAGGAAGTCGCAATATCCGCAAAGTGTATCGTTAATTGCATATTTCTTTTTGCCAAGTTGCAATTTTTGCTTGATTGTTTTAAACGATAATTCCATCTGTTCAAAAGGAACTCCGCCCGTTTCAGCCTTGAATTTTCCATTATGAATTTTCATGGTTACATATTGCCAACCGATTAAGCCCGACGGAATAAAAACAATAAGCGTATCGGTTTCGAAATATACATCACATTTTATCGAATAGTATCCATCTTGATGGCTTATATTTTCGGTATTAAGACTATCGCATTTCAATTCCGTGATGTATTCTACTTTCTGCCACTCTTGAAAGTGACAGAAAGAAAATGTTATCAACATAATCAAAGCAAATAGAATAATAATCCTCAATTTCATCATATTGGTTTTTTGATTCGCACCATCTTTCGCTGACTGACAATATTGAAATTTGGCGGAACAAAATATTAAAATCGATCGATTAGTGATATTTTATCGTATTATTACCCGTTTTTATTTGTCCCAAACGATTCGATGTATGCCTGCCGTCGAAAACGTTACGCTGTCCCGACGACCGGTTCTTCCATCGAAAATTCGAAAGGTATCCGCCTCCGTCGTTTGGCAGGTGATGATCCGTTTGCCCGATTTTTCGCTTATATTCGTTACGTCCGAGGTGTTTCCTTCCGGCATGACGGCAAGATTATTCGAACAACGGATGGTGGTGATGGTATATCGGGCGGCGTCAAACGTAAATTCGTAATTACCCAACAGTAACGTTGCAGGCTGCGAAGATTGGTCGCTTTTCCAATTGGTATTCAAGACATATATGGTTCGCTCGGAGGGACCGTCCCAAACCGTAAAGTCGATGTATGGTGAAGCTTTGATCCAACCTTTGTCCGATTCTTTTTCCGTGATCCGCGATGCAATTTCGCGCATGCTTTTTTCGTAATCGGTTCGTATTGCCTCATCAGCGGGATAACACTGTTGGGGATAATAAATAATCGTACCCTTTCCCGAAGATATAACCGTTTTATCCTTAAGATTTTTATAGTCCGATCCCAAAAGCATTTTGATCACCGTATCGTCTTCCGGAAAACGAACGGGAGCATCCGGTTGCAGCTCGATGTTCAGATGTGCGGCAGTCAATAAGAGCGTTCCTCCCCGTTCCGTAAACTTTTTGATGCGAATGAAATCGGCATTATCAAAGGTATTTCTTCCCAAAAAAATCAACGCTTTATATCGATTCATCACCTTTTCGGACGCTTCCGCGGGAAGAATATCGACGGCGCCGTAAGGTGTTGACGTGAACCATCCGTCGGGACCGCATGCGTTGACGGTACATTCCGGGTAAAAAACTTTCAGCAGATCGAAACTTTCCTCGGCTTTACCGAAAGCCCATTTGCCGTCTTTTTGGGACCACAACGACGATCGGACGAATGCCTTCCAAGCGTCGTTTTTTCCTTGAATAACGGCTGCGGGAGCATATAATTCTCCTTTGCGGGAATGCGTCCGGATATAATCGAACATGCGGTGTTGCGCATAAAGATGCTGTTTCCCCGCAACGGAATATCGATCGTTGCCGTATTCGTCCGTCCAAAGCCCGTCTTCGGTATTAATGTGCGACGAGCCGTGTATGTATGCGACGGCCAATGACAGATAGAAACGCAATGCATGTTTCGGATCCGTATACGGAAATGATCCCCATTGCATGGCATGCAGCGATCCGTATTCGGTTTTTTCGTATGCTCGCGAAGCGCCCCGCAGGGCCGACATGATAATGTCTTCGGGGCCGTACATTTGTTCGGCTCCGAGCCAATCGTATCCCGCTTGATACAGATAACGGAACATAACCGACGGCCCGGTATGTCTTGTGCTTTCGCCGCGGGAATAGCTCAGATTGGCAACGAATTTGTTTGCTCCATCGGCTAAATCTTTTACGCCGTAGGGATCGTAGCGGATAAATATCCCGTGATCGGTATATATCGGCCGATGTTTGGCAAATATGCCGCCGTAAGGCACGGCCCTCGACGCCATATCGGAATAAAGCCCGACATAGTGAAAGTGTTGCCAATAATAATATCCACCGTCGTTTTCATGTGCTTGTTTTCCGCGAAACATCGGTCCTTGCAACGATTCAAACGAAGGATTGATATGCGCTCCGGCCAACGTGCGGCCTTCCACTTGCCATGCGTACGGAACATGCAACCGATCGAATAAAGCGGTGTAATGTTTCACGAATTTTTCGTCGGTAATTCGAACACCGCTCCATTGATAGGAAGGTCTGAATTGATAAAGATTTCCGACATGTTCGCCGAAGTACCATTTAAGATACCGATCAAAAGACGCATACTCCTTGTCGATGTATATATCGTCGCCCACCGACAGAAAAACATTGTCTTTTTCCTTAACGATGATTTGTCCGATCGTTGCTTTTGCGATTCTTTTCCCATCGGAAATCTCTATCGGGACCTTTGTATCGGATTCCCGTGCGACAAATTCGATCGCGTGAAGCCCCGGTTGATCGAATGTCACGACATTTTGCGGAAAGTTGACGGCCGATCCGCCGCCGATGTTCAGCGTGATGCCCGCTTTATTGATTTCCATCAATATACCCGAAGTATCGCCTTTGGTCACGAAACGCGGCACGGAAACAATTTCGAAATCGCGAGCACTTTCCTCTGTCAGTTGTATTGAATTCAACTGATACGGAAAAACGGCAAGCCCGGGTTCTTTTACCAATGTCAGTTTCAACGATCCCGTTCCTTCCGATTCGTCGGGAAGAGGGACGTAAAAGTCGGCAACATTCGACGCTCTGTCGAACACACGTTCTTCGAAAACGGTTTTTCCGTTGAATTCGAGTTTCCATTTCGGCCAACAGCGCGTGGTCATGTTCACGCCCACCCAATAATCGTAATCATTTTGTCTTGCGGCATTCGGTACAAAAGGCATCGCAAAAACGGGTTTGTCACCCGAATAGATGCGCGGAGCTTCCACGCGGCATTCTCCGGTGAAATGCGTTCCTCCCGCTTTCAGCAGAATGCAAGCAACTCCGTCGGGTAAATCGAACGTTTGCCGAATCAATCGAAATTTTCCGTTGCCCGGAGGGATCGGCAGGTACATGACGGTATCGGGCGCATCGTATACGTCATCGGGATACCGTCCTTCTTTCTTGAAATAAATCTGCAATTCGATGCCGAATTTTCCTCCGGACGCCAATTGCAGCCGATTGCGATTGACGGCTGTTTCCATCGTCAATTTTCCCTTACGCAAGAGTGTTCCCGAAATGCGATTATAAACACATCGCTCAAACGGATCGTTTTCGCCGGAGAAGAACAGCGAGTATCGGTCACGAAAAGTATTGATCGAATCGAGCCGATCGTCGATGAAAAATTCGGTTTGACGGAACAATTCTTCT
Source organism: Bacteroidales bacterium (assembly GCA_031551455.1). Taxonomy (GTDB): domain Bacteria; phylum Bacteroidota; class Bacteroidia; order Bacteroidales; family UBA4181; genus JAIRLS01. The sequence goes on from JAVBNP010000129.1 coordinate 18,359, forward strand.
CCCCGCGGAGCATATCGCCCCGGTATTTTGACAAACCCGGCAATTCGCAGATAACGATGTACGGGATAATCTTTCTTTTCGAGCGTAACCGTTCGTTCGAAATACCGACCGGGTTCAATTATCGTCGGGTTGTTTTTATCCTCGCAGCGGTATAATTCTCGTACGGTTTCTTCCCGCAATTGCGCTCGAATGGAGATCGTAATTGTCATTAATGACATGAGGAAAAGTAATCTCAAGCGTGCTTTCATTTTGAACGATGTGTAGGTATGTGTCGTTGTAAAAATAAATCGGATTTTGTACAAATACAAAAAATAAATCCGCGATACAAAAATGTATCGCGGATTTATTCTTATCGATCGTTTTTCAGAAATTGTTCGCTTTCAATTCGAAATATGCTTGCGGATGATTGCAGCACGGGCAGTTGGCCAATGCTTTTTCGCCGTAATGCACGTAACCGCATTTGCGGCATACCCATACCATTTTCTCGGAACGTTTGAAAACTTCGTCGTTTTGGATGTTTTGCAACAATTTCCGATAACGTTCTTCGTGCGTTTTTTCCACGGTGGCCACCAACTTAAATGCCAAAGCGATTTTTTTGAATCCCTCTTCTTCGGCGATGCGGGCAAATTCGGGATAGAGCAAATCCCATTCCTCATGTTCGCCTTCGGCAGCCGCCAAAAGATTATCGGTGGTGGCACCGATCATACCCGCAGGGTAAGTAGCGGTGATTTCCACCGGTCCGCCCTCCAAAAACTTGAAAAAAGTTTTGGCGTGTTGTTGTTCTTGCGCCGCCGTTTCTTCAAAGAATGCGGCGATTTGTTCAAATCCGTCTTCGCGTGCCTGTTTGGCGAAAAACGTATACCGGTTACGCGCCTGCGATTCGCCGGCAAACGCCTTTAACAGATTCTGTTCGGTTTTTGTACCTTTAATACTGTCCATGGTATGATAAATTTAGTTTTATAACATATCACAAAGATATAATCTTTCCGAAACCTTTATTCCCCGCCGATGCAGTTTATACGGGATATAAATAAGCTGGTCGGCGATCGGACCGGATTGCCGGAAATCGTCGGATTTTGGTTCGAATTTTTCCGATATGACCAATTTTTCGTCACCTTGTTTCGAACGACAGTTTTACCGGCCCGAGTAACCCGGACGGTAATAAGGGCGTTTCTTTGGTGAATTTTACCACATTGGTTTTGGTTCGGCGTCGGTTTTCGGGCAAAAATTGATCCCCGATAAGGCGATTGGGCCACATGTTCACCACGGTTATCTCCAACGTGTTTTCGCCCGGTTGCAGCAAATCGGTGATATTACCGGCAAACGGTTTTTTCCACCACGTACCGACCGATTTTCCGTTAACGCGTACTTCGGAAATATCGTACAATTCGCCCAAATCAAGTCGAACACGATAATTTCGGATAAGCTCGTCGCTTATGTCAAACGTTTTCCGGTAAACGGCCGTTCCCGAATAATATTTGATGTCGGGATCGGAATGTTCCGGCCACGAAATCAATTTCGGAAACACCTTTGTTTCGGAAGGTCCCCAAGCGGGATCGAAAGATACCTGCCATGCACCCTTGATTTCCCGATTGTCGGGAAGTTTAACGTCAACACCCGTCGTTTTGCCGCTTTGCGTGACGGCATATTTTCCGGTTCGGGCAAAAGCTATTTTTCCGTCGGGCAAATATTCGAACGGAGCTTTCTCGGATAATTCGGAAAGCATTGGTGCGGGAAACAGCTCCGTACCGTTCAGCGTTATTTTCGTGACGGGGTCGCCGGTGCCGGGTTGGCGAAACACCACAAATACCGACCCGAAAGGATCGAGATGAAGCGGAATGGAAGTATGTCCGTCGGAAACGGTATATACATTCACCGGAATCGTTTTTCCCGTTTCGGGATACCAAATTTCCGGTTGTTTGCCCTCAACACGGAAAGAGCAACGCAGAAATTCGGGTCGTTCCAAACGATTGACCACGTAATATATTTCCGTTGTGCCGTTTTTCGCTCCCTCGAGAGAGGTCGATCGGTGTATGTAATCGATATAAGCGGGTTGTTTCGTTGTGTCGGTACCGGCAATTTCGTTGGCTGCTTCCCGTGAAGATACATATTCGAAATCGGGCCCGATGCCTTGTTCCGTCAACGTTTGACGTATGGTTTTGCCCCAAACCGCTTTTCCTTTTCCGTATTTGTTTTCGGTAACGGTTGTTCCGTCGATGTTTCCCCAAACCTTTTTCGCGATTTTCGTTACATGCTTCGTCGCCGCGTCGAAATTTCGCAATCCGACGCTTGTTTCGGGTTCGGGCCCAATAACAACAGCTCCATCTTTCACCATTTGTTCGATTTTGTCGAGTACTTCCGATTTTATCGCTTTGCGATCGGGCAATACCAATACGCGATAACTCATGCCGTCGGGCAGAAGGATTCGTCCGTCACGGACGCTCATGCGGTTTAAGATCACGTCGGTATTCACCACGTCATAATCGTAGCCTTCGCCGAGTTGCGGATCAAAATGTTTCAAAGGTACTTGATTGGGCACGTTGTCGCCGTAATAATAGGCAACATCGGCAACAAAAAGTCCCTGCGAAAGCATGAACGAGTTGCGCGCCGACCAATCGAGAAACGCTTTTTCCTGTTTCCACCAAGTGACGTTGGAATTCATATGCGTTCCCGCAAAATATTCGTTGCCCGGCTTGCCCGCTTCTTTGGGCGAATGGGTGAACGTATGAATGACAAAACGATTTAATCCTTCGCAGAATACTCTGTCCATGGTCGGTTTCAGCAACCAAGGATTACGTTCCCAATGCGGCCCGATGGAGGTGGGGCCTTCGGCTTGCATAAACCGCTTCCCGTAAATGTGCGCTGCCGAAGCGCCTTGTTTTATAAAAAGCCGTTCGTGCGGCTTTACGCGATGCGTATTGGCAATTGTCCAAAATTCGCCCATCGGAATGTCGTTTTGTCCGAGATTTTTCAACGCATCGATGGGAGCGGGGTGAGGACCACCCGATTCGGGATGCAATCCCAAACCGTGTTCGTGCGACAATTCTTTGAATCGTTGATAGTGGTTTCGAAAAATCAGATCGGCGATCGTCCGTCGAAAATCGTACAGAAAACGATCGGATACGTCATGGCTTTCGATGATTTTTCCCGCCACGACGGGCAAGTATTTTCGAATGTCGTAACCGTTGGCTTCGGCAAATGCTTTTTCCATGAGCGGCGTCCAATTGGCGGCGCCCAATTCCCAGCTGTCGTCGTGCAGATAACGCAAACTTTTGCCGCCCGTTTTTTGCAGATCTTGCAACACGGGGAGCGCCGTTCGATTGAATTGCAAATCCATCGCTTCGGCATTCATGTAGTCGATAGCCAAGCCTCCCGCGCCGGGGCTGTGAGTCGACACTTTAATTCCCGTCCCGGTGTGGCCGAAACGCAGGATGGTATATCGACCCGGCGGTACGTCCCATCGGATGAACCCGTTTTCGTCGACATATTTGCCGATATCCGTCACATCTTCCAATCGGGCATGACATCCGGATAACCGGTCGGACAATGGAAGAACAAACGTTTCCCAGTCGTAGCCCAAATCGTTGGCGGTTTTCGGTATGGATATGGAGTGGACGGCTTTTACGGAAAACAAAGGCAATGCTTTTACGGAATCGGCGTCGGGCGTCAATTTCATCGCCAACACGGCCACGGGTTTGAAATACGGTTTGTCCGAACCTTCGTACGTGAGTAATTTATCGGGCAACGGCAATTGCTGTTCAAGCTTTTGTCCGCCTTCGACGACTATTTCGCTCCAAACCAATTTTTGCGACGCATATTCCGGTGTTACCCAAGGGCCGCCGTCGTTCCATCCGCTGGTGATGTTCAAACTGATTTCGATACCGAGGCTGTCGGCCACCCGACACGAATAGGCAAAAAGTTCGCGCCATTCCGGACTCATGAATCCGGGCCCCGCCGACGTGTGAAGGACGGTGTTGTGATACGTCAACGTACCCGTGTAGTACGAAGAATTTCCCGCATCGAATATGATTGCTCCCATAATTCCCGCCTCTTTCATGGCCGTAAGATCGTCCACGACGCCTTGTTTGGTCATGTAGCCTTCGAGCCACCACCAATAAGCGCGAGTTCGAGCATAATCGGGCGGGTTTTGAAAATCGGATTCGAGATCGACGCTCGGCGTAAACGGAACGATAAATCCCGGATCGTCGGTTTTATGTTCGTTGCGACATCCCGCAAATAATGTCAGGAAGCAAAAAAAAGCAATAATGTTTTTCATGATGGTTAATTCGGTTTTACGAAATAAATTTGTCGCGTTTCGGGCATTTGAGTAAGCGATATAATCGGTTTGCAAGGAGGTATGAAATTTTCCGGCGACACAATTATCGACGGTATGTCAGAACTGATTGATGAACCAATGAATTAAATCTTTGTCGACCATTACGGGAAAACAAAACCCGAAAATGGCACCCAGTAAATGCGCGTCGTGATTGATGTTGTCGTTGGCTTTCCGTGCCGAATAATAGGAATAAATCAAATAAAGCGGCCCGAAAATGTATGCTTTGATGGGAATGACGCCGAAAAACAGCAATGTTTGACGCGGTTCGAAAAAAATGCTGCAAAACAACACGGCCGACACGGCGCCCGATGCCCCGACGGCGTTGTACCAAACATCGTCTTTATGTTTGTGCAACGTGGTAAGCGACGACACGATCAGACTCAGCAAGTAAAAAATTACGTACCACAACAACGGAAGTTTCATCCATTTTTGCGACGACATTTGAACGAAATCGTCCTCCACATGGCTGCCGAACGCATATAACACAAACATGTTGATGATTAGATGGGCCCAATCGGCGTGAAGAAACCCGTGCGTAATGATTCGATACCACTCTTTGCGATGATATACTTGGTAGGGATTAAATTGCAATTTGGCGAACAGCGTTCTGTTGGAAAAAGCAACAATCGAGATAACCGAAGTAATGATGACAATAATGAGGGTGATCATGATAATTTTGTTGATTCGACGCAAAATTAACAAAGAATCCGGAATTTTTGCCCGAACAAAGACGAAACGGTATTGCGATTTTTTCGTTTTTGCAACTTTCGATTGATGTTAATTGTTATACCGGTTTAGCAAAATAATATTCGACGTATCGGTTATTATTCTCATGGCCCGATATTTGTGAAATCTTTTTCGAAATATTTTGTACTTAATGTTTTTATGCATTCCTTTGTTTTCGGACAATCGGGAGCCGATCGAAACGAAACTGCGCGAATGACGATAAGCACAACCCGTTTGCAAATGAAAATACGACCGGGTAACCGAGTACGCATTGAAATTATAAGTTTTTTGTATATATTGACATAAACATTTTTATAGCTTTTGATTATGTATCCTCCCATCGGCATGGACATCGGCATCAGAGAAATTCGACAATTAACCGAATTCGTTAAAGAAAAACACGGAGTCGATTATACCGAATATGCACTGACTTCATTTAAAAGACGGGTGGAACGGTTGATGGCGATCGAGAAATGCGGTTTGGAAACGCTTCTCAAAAAGCTTGAATCAAAACAGTTTTTGGATCGATTTGTCGGGCAAGTTGCGGTGGGAGATACCGAATTGTTCCGCGATCCCACTTTTTGGATCCTTTTGAAAAACATCTATCTGACGAACCTTTTTAAGGAACACGATCGAATACGAATATGGGTACCCGGGTGCGCTTCCGGAGAAGAATTTTACAGTTTGGCCATTTTATTGAAGGAAAGCGGTTGGACGCAACGTACGCAGATTTGGCTGTCGGGCATGAGTGACGAAAATTTGGACCAAATTCGGAAAGGAAAATCGGATGCCGACAAACTCGAAATCGGCGGTAAAAATTATGCGCGTTTTCAAGGAGCGGGACAGTTTACGGATTATTATAAGACAATCGGTGACGATATTATTTTCGATCGCACATTGTTTACCGGTACTCAAATTTTCAAGCAACGATCGGACTTTAACGACGATTTGCCTTTGATGCACTTGATTCTTTTCCGTAACCGAATGATTTATTTCAACCCCACCCTGCAATACAAAATATGCGATACCCTGCACGGAAAATTAGCCGTCAGAGGCCTTTTGGCGTTGGGTATTCTCGAAGAGATCGAATTGAATAATATTAACAATAAATACACGGCTTTGAACAAAGAGGAAAGTATCTATCAAAAGAGGTGTTGATGGGACTTTCGGAGGGTTCGACATTGATCGTTTCGGTAGAGATGAGGTGTAAAAACCGGGTTATCAACATTTTTTGTTAACAAAAACTTTGACGGCTCGATTTTTGTTTAAAGGAGAAAGAGTACATTTGTAGACTTTAAAGAAGGTCTTTATGCTGAAAATAGGAATAATAGGTACCGATGCCGCGGCGCATTTGCATGTCGGAATATTGTTGACCGACACCAAATCCGAGATATCCGGGTGCTATACTTCGGATAGTCGCGAATCGATGGTCTTTGCAAGACAATATCGTCTTGTGTCTTATTCCACATTGGAGGCCCTCTTCAAATACACCGATGCGATCGACATTGCATGCGATTCTCCCGAAATATATTCTTTTGCCGAAAAATCGCTGAAAAAGATGAAGCACGTTTTCATCGCTCAACCGGGTCGATTGAGTTTGACGGAAGTGCAAAATCTGGTGAAATTGGCCGGTGAATCGGGTGTGGTATTGCAATTGGGAACGGGATATCGTTTTTGTTCGGCGTACGATTCGCTTGTCGAATTGAAACAAAAGCCGAAATTGATCGAGATCAGACATCAATTGTTATGTAACGGCGAAGATATCTTTGCCCGACTGAATGCCGAATTGGTTCGCGATTTGGATTTGGTAATCGGAATCATGCATACCGATATCGGTAAAACGGATGTTAAAACATGGACAAAATCGGAAGGCAGTTTCGATCTGCTGAATTGCCGATTGGAATGCGATAACGGATCTTCGATCAATCTTGTTATGCAAACTGTCTCCGAAGGTGATCCGAAGTTGGAAGTAACGCTTCATTTTTCCGAGACCGTCGTTACCGCAAATGTTTTTAAGTCGATTGTCGAAAAACAATACCGCAGTTTCGATGTGGAAGACAGCATTATCCTTGACGCATACAACGAAAAAACAATCCATAAAAACGAACTGAAAAACTTTTACATGGCTGCCTGCAATGATTCGGTTGCCGTTCGTCGAATCGAAGAACAATTGCGCTGTATTGCCGCAGCCGATTATATTGTCGATCGGGTCAGGCAAATTCAATACGTGACAAGCTGTTAAACGGGCATGGCCCTACTCTGCATAATTCGTTAATATCTGCGTTTTTCCGATGTTTGAAGACGAAGTATACGATTGTATTCGGCAATACGATTTATCGGCAAACATCGTTCGAGATTCTTCCGATTCGGAACTTCCGGGTAAAACGATCTGCATCCCCGAGAAAAATATTGTCTTTCATTTAATCCCGATACCGTTTTCCGGGATGTGTTCCATAGAACCCGATTTATTTCAAAAAAAATCGCTTGAATATGTCTCGCGGAGCGTTCCATTGATCCATCTTTGGCAGGATCAATGGATTCGGAAACAAGAAATTATTCGGTCGCGTATTGCCGCGCTTTTAGGCTTCGGCACGCATGTTCATGCTCGGCAAACCATCGTTCGACGTATCGACAAAAACGACATGTCTCGATTTTTCGATGCCAATCACTTGCAAGGATCCGTCAATGCAAGGTATGCGTATGGATTATATGCGGATGATCGTTTGGTGGCGGCAGCTTCTTTTTCATCGGGCCGTGCCGTCGTACGTGACGGTATTGCCGGTCGTTCTTTCGAATTATTGCGTTATGCAAACCTTCTCGAACATCGTGTTGTCGGCGGGACAGGCAAGTTGATTGCCGCTTTTATTCGTGAGCGACATCCCGACGATATGATGACGTATGCCGATCTTGATTGGGCTTCGGGAAAAGGATATCGGGCATTGCATTTTCGGCAAATCGCCGTTACGCCGCCGCAAATGTTTTGGATTCATCCCGACGAGATGATCCGATATTATCCCCATCGCCTTCCGTCGGAATTGACGGAGTCTTTTGATCGGCAAAACGGAGGAGAATTATCGGACGATTCACTGTTTCGGTCGGGATATGTCAAAATATACAATGCCGGAAATCTGAAATATCTGTTGATGTTGTAATTTTCAGATCGACTTTGTGACACAAAAAACGAAAATATTTGATGCTTCAACTACCGGTGCAGCATGACTTTGTTTAAGTGTTGCCGGTGCAAACGAACAAGGGAGATGCATGTTTGATGCACCTCCCTCTGATTTCTTCATATAAAGCTGCTTTTCGAAGCCGAATGATTTCGTTGAAGCATCTTTCGGAACAATTCCCTGCTTCGGGATCACGCCGTACGATCAACCAATCCAAAACTCACTGTGTCCCGTCATCGGTTGTCGAGGTTCGATACGCGCCGGTTTCTTTTTTTCAAACCCCAGTTCGTATCCTCCCATTTTTACACTTTCTTCTACGGCTTTCTTTTTGGAAAGATTTTCCGTTTGCAGGTCTCCACTCATGAACTGAGTCGAAAACCTGCCCTTTGCGTTGGCCAACTTTTGTCTCAAGCCGGAACCAACAACAGAATTCGTTGCCTTCATAACTCAATTTTTGAGATTAAACACTCGATAAATTCACTGCATAAATATACGAAAATATTTCAAAAAAGATACCTTTTTTTGTTAAAAAATCATAAAAACGAAAAATATTTTCAATCGGGCTTAAAATATTGATTATTGGTTTTTTATTCCTCCATTTTTTCGATCATTTCTTCGGTGACTTCCATGTTGTGAAAAACATTTTGCACATCATCGACATCTTCGATCAATTCGATGATCTTTAAAATCTTAACGCCGCTTTCCGTATCCAAGGCTTTTGTCTCGACCGGAATACGTTGCAATTCGGCATTTTCGGCCTCTATTTTCAATTCTTCGAGTTTTTTTTGTACCGGAGCGAATCCTTCGAGCGATGTGGTGATCACGAATGCGTCTTCCTGTTCCTCGAAATCGTCTACGCCCGCATCGATGATTTCCAATTGAAGCTCGTCCGCATTAAGTGTTCCTTTCGGAACGGTAATGACGCCTTTTCGTTCGAACATGAACGCTACCGAGCCGTTGGTTCCCAAGTTTCCGCCGCGTTTGTTGAAAATGGCCCGGACGTTGCCCAGCGTACGTTGTGTGTTATCGGTCATGCATTCGATGAAAACCGCAATCCCGTTCGGGGCATATCCTTCATACGTAATTTCCTGCAAGGATTCGGTGTCCTTGGCTTTACTTAAAGCGCGCGTGATATTGTCCTTGGGCATATTGGCTCCTCTGGCATTGTTGAGCGCCATACGCAGGCGCGCATTGCCTTCGGGATCGGCGCCGCCTTCTTTCACCGCCACGCTTATTTCCTTGATAATGCGGGAGAAGATTTTGGAACGTTTTTGATCCAAAGCTCCCTTTTTCCGTTTAATGGTTGACCATTTACTGTGTCCTGACATAATTTATGTAATTGATGGTTTTCGATTAATTGGTTGAATTTGTTGATGTTCGTATAAACATCAATGCTTCGATTCTTTCAAAGCATCGGATAAAGATACAAAAATCAATGAAAATGCCATACGAAAAAATGTATGACATTGGTTAGTAGTTGGTTTTGAAAAAAATGGCGTGTTTCTTTTTTCACCTGGATTTTTTTTGTTTCTTTGAATGATTATTTCGAAACATAAAGTTAAATTAATCAATAAATTAAAATGAAGAAAGTCGTTTTACTCCGTCACGGAGAAAGTACTTGGAACAAAGAAAACCGATTCACGGGATGGACCGACGTCGATTTGTCGCCCGTGGGAGTCGAAGAAGCGATATCGGCGGGAAAAATTTTGAAGGAAAACGGATTTGTTTTTGAAAAAGCATTCACTTCATACCTCAAACGTGCCGTCAAAACCTTGAACCAAGTGTTGGATGTGATGGATTTGGACTGGATTCCGGTGGAAAAATCGTGGCGACTGAACGAAAAACATTACGGTATGTTGCAAGGACTCAATAAAGCCGAAACTGCCGCAAAATACGGTGACGAGCAAGTACTTGTTTGGCGCAGAAGTTACGATATTGCTCCCGATCCTTTGGCGATGGACGACCCGCGCAGTCCGCGCAAAGACATTCGTTACAACGAACTGTCGGATGCCGAAATTCCTTTAACCGAATCGCTTTTGGATACCGTCAACCGCATCGTTCCTTATTGGCAGAAAACCATTTTCCCGTCGCTGAAACAATACGACCAAATTGTCGTGGCCGCTCACGGGAACAGTTTGCGCGGTATCATCAAATACTTGAAAAACATATCGAATGCCGATATCATCAGTTTGAACTTGCCGACCGCGGTACCTTATGTTTTCGAATTCGATGATTCGATGACGTTGGTAAAAGATTATTTCTTGGGTGATCCCGAAGAAATCAAGAAAAAAATGAGTGCGGTTGCCAACCAAGGCAAAAAATAAATCACGCATGCGATCAAACAAAAACTCGTTGAAAAGGGAAAACCCGTATCAACGAGTTTTTTGTTTGATATGCAACCGTTCCCGGGATTGGTACATCGGTTTGCATGCGTTTACCTTTTGATCGCAAAATCCTTTAATTGCTGATTCACTCATGTTTTTGGCTACACGTATATTCAAAGAATTCTATCAAAGCGAAAAATCGGGCGGATTAATTTTGCTTGCTTGTACTTGCCTGTCTTTGATTTTGGCCAATTCCGATATAGGAGGGCCATACATGCATGTATGGCATGTTAACGTCGGTGGCATGTCCGTCGAACATTGGATCAACGATGCGTTGATGGCCGTTTTTTTCTTGTTGATCGGATTGGAATTGGAACGGGAAGTTTATGTCGGTGAATTATCCAATATCAAAAATGCGTTGCTCCCGATGGCTGCCGCGTTGGGCGGAATGTGTGTTCCAGCAGGTATTTACGTGTTGTTCAATCATGGGATGCCGACGCAAACGGGAACCGGGATTCCTACGGCAACCGACATTGCTTTTGCATTGGGTATACTATCGCTTCTGGGCAATAGAGTGCCGCCCGCACTTAAGATATTTTTAACGGCATTGGCCGTGGCGGACGATTTGGGCGCCATCATTATCATTTCATTGTTTTACACGCAAACGCTTGTTCTATCGAATCTGTTGATCGCGTTGGGTATTTTTGTCGTTTTATTGGCCCTCAATCGCCTGAAAGTGTATTCGTTGATACCTTATCTCATCGGAGGTATCGTCATGTGGTATTTCATGCACCTTTCGGGCGTTCACGCCACCATAACGGGTGTTTTGTTGGCTTTCGCCGTGCCGTTCGAAAGAAAAGAAGGAAAATCGCCGTCGTACGTGTTGCAACATTATTTGCATTATCCCGTCGCATTTTTCGTTTTACCGCTTTTCGCTTTGGCCAATACGGCCATTCCGTTTGAAAGCAAATGGTCGGAAATCGTGAGCGAGCCGCTCGGTCTCGGAATTTCCATGGGACTGATCATCGGCAAGCCTGTCGGAATTACCACTTTCGCTTATTTGGCCGTTCGCTTGGGGCTTTGCCGTCTTCCCCGATTGGTGAATCGATACCATATTCTCGGTATCGGATTTTTGGGCGGCATCGGATTTACCATGTCAATTTTTATCACCATGCTGGCATTCAACGATCCGATAATGATTAACAATGCCAAACTGGCTGTTTTATTGTCTTCGTGCATTGCCGCCGCCATCGGATTTACGCTGTTAAACTTTACGCTGAAGCGATATTATGTCCGTTGAAATGTTTGTGTTTCGCGTTTAAAATTTACCTTTGTATTTGCGTCGATTAACAATCGAAAATGCGCAAAAGATTTAGGGTTTAACGGATTTATGACAAAATAATTTATGGCGCTCAATTACATTTGGGTCGGTTTTTTTATCGCAGCGTTCATTGTGGCAACCATTCGTTTTGCCGTGACAGGGGATGCGGAGATTTTTAAGACCGTTATCGACAGTACGTTCAGCGCATCCAAAAGTGCGGTGATGGATATCGCACTGCCGCTTACGGGAGTAATGGTACTGTGGTTGGGGCTGATGAACATCGGTGAAAAGGCAGGCGCGGTAAATTTTTTGGCGCGCGTTGTCGGACCGTTCTTTTCCCGTCTTTTTCCCGAAATTCCGAAAAAAAGTCCCGTATTCGGACAAATGTTGATGAATTTTTCGGCCAACATGCTCGGTTTGGATAATGCCGCGACTCCGCTCGGATTAAAGGCCATGCAGGGTCTTCAAGACTTAAATGTTAAGAAAGATACCGCGTCCAACGCGCAAATCATGTTTTTGGTCATCAACACGTCGGGATTGACCATCATTCCGGTCAGCATCCTCGCACAGCGAGCGATACTCGGCGCAGCTAATCCCACCGATATATTTATTCCCGTGTTGTTGGCTACCGCGGTTTCCACGTTGACGGGAATCATCGTTACGGCATTGCGACAACGGATCAATTTGCTCGATCCCGTGATATTGGCATGGATGGGAGGCATTATCGCCGCCGTCGGAGGACTGACCTGGTGGATTTCCGGTTTGGAAGAAGGACAAACGGAAATCGTTTCGAAAGTGGGAAGCAATCTGTTGCTGATGTTGATTATCGGAGCGTTTATCGCGGTGGCGCTTTTCAGAAAAGTAAACGTATACGAAGCATTTATCGACGGGGCGAAAAACGGATTTGACGTAACGATCAAAATTATACCCTATTTGGTCGGGATGTTGGTCGGCATTGCCGTTTTTCGTGCTTCGGGCGCTATGGATTACATTATTGACGGATTGGCCGTTTTTTTCGGCGCCATCGGGTTAAATACCGATTTTGTTCCCGCGTTGCCCACCGCCTTTATGAAGCCGTTGAGCGGCAGCGGAGCCAAAGCCATGATGGTGGAGACGATGCAACATTACGGACCGGATTCGTTCGTGGGGCGTCTTTCGTGTCTTTTCCAAGGAGCGGCCGATACCACGTTCTACATCATCGCTTTGTATTTCGGTTCGGTGGGTATACGCAAAACACGTTATGCCGTTACTGCCGGTTTGATCGCCGACCTTGCGGGTGTGATTGCCGCCATCGCTTTGGCATATTTGTTTTTTGCAACGTAACAAAAATCGTCGGAGCTTATGAAGGTGTTATACATAGCCGAGAATATTCCGATACCGAAAAGGCCGGGTAACCGAATCGTACTAACGATTGCCGAAAAACTGTCTTCGAAATGCGACATTTCGTTCGTATATCCTGCTGCCGTTGTTTTTCCTCCTTTTTCGTTCATGAAAAAGTATCGGGTGTTAACCGACTTGAAACCTTGGAAGGACGGGAAATTCACGATTGTTCCCGTTCGTTATCCGCGTCTTCCCGGAAAGCGATGGTCGTATCGGTTGATTGATACGGTTGATCCGAAACAATCTGTTGACGAGAATGCGTTGCCCGATCTTTGCCATGCGCACTTTATCATGCCCGACGGATATCTTGCATACAAAATCAAACAAAAATACGACATACCGTACGTTGTATCGGTTCGGTCCGGTGATATGCGACACATTCGGGCGCTCGATCGTCGGAGCGTTATTCTCGAAAAGTTTATGACCGTATTGAAAAATGCGGATAAAATTGTCGTTCATAATCGGCCGCAACAAGATTTTATGTCGCGTTTGGGTTTTGATTCCATTTTGATTCCTCACGGGATCGAAAGTGATTTTTTGACTCCGAACGTTGAGAAGAACGAAACGTCGATCACGATTTCCGTTGTTGCCGAATTAATTAAGCGGAAAAACATCGATTGGGTAATTCGAGCCGTAAAAGAATATACCGGCGCAAAGGATGTTCAATTGACGATTGCTGGAGACGGGGTTTGCGGAGACGAACTTCGTCGTTTGGCTGAAGGTGTTTCCGCAATTCGATTTGTCGGAAAAATCGATCGCGGAGCGGTACGCGAATTACTGAAAACAAGTTGTATTTTCGCATTGCCCGCCGTAAATGAGACTTTCGGGCTGGTTTATTCGGAAGCCGCCGCAACCAAAAATGCGGTAATATGTCACGAAGATGAAGGCGTCGACGGGTTGTTCGAAAACGGAAAGGAGATGGTGTTTTGTGATTCGTACGACGATTTTAAAAGCAAATTGTTCGAGTTGATCGATGATCCGTATAAATGTGAGAAAACGGCAAATGCTGGATTTAACCGGGTGAAAGATTATACGTGGGAGCACGTTTCGGATAGGTACATAAATATGTACGAGACGGTTTGCCGAAAAAATTAAATCGTATTTTTGTATTTTGAAAAACATTCGACTGTTATGTTGTTGACTCGAGACATAGAGTTTGCGTACGGCCCGACAACCGGGTTTCGTTTCCCCGATGTCGACTTAAAAAAGGGTGAACATTGGTTGATTACGGGCCCTTCGGGTTGCGGAAAAACGACTTTTTTGCACTTGATGGCGGGATTATTACGTCCCGACAAAGGTTACGTTCGAATCAACGGCGTCGACATTACTTCGTTAAATCCGTCTCGGGTCGACCGAATTCGGGGAACGGAAATCGGAATCGTATTTCAAACACCGCATTTTATCCGATCGCTCACCGTTGCCGAAAATATTTTGATCGCCATGTATTTGAACGGATTAAAAGAGGATAAGAATCGAGTGACAGAACTTCTGACGCAACTGAATATTAGGGAAAAATTCGATTCGAAACCGAACCAATTGAGTCAAGGTGAATTGCAACGATTATCCATAGCGCGTGCGTTGATCAACCGGCCTTCGGTGATTCTTGCCGACGAACCAACGTCGAGCCTCGATGATGACAATTGCGAGGAAGCGGTATCGTTGTTGAAAAAGCAAGCGGAAGCTACAGGGGTGACGCTTGCGGTGATTTCGCACGACAACCGTCTTCGATCGATTTTCGATAACGTCATTCATTTGTAATCCGACAACGGCGACACTATGAACATATTCGGCATCGGCATAAAAAACATCAAGGCAAGACCATTATCGGCCGTGCTCGGTATGGTATTGTTTGCGACGGGTGTATTTATCATTTCTTTTTTGTTGTTGATCAAAAATCAATTAACAAAACATCTCGAGAAAAACGTTGCGGGAATCAACTTGGTGGTCGGCGCCAAAGGAAGTCCGATGCAGTTGATTCTTTCAAGCATTTATCATGTGGATTATCCGACGGGAAACATATCGTACGACGAGGCCAAACGGCTGGCCAAACATCCGTTGGTGGCACGAACCGTTCCGTTGGCTTTGGGCGACAATTACAAGGAATATCGTATTGTCGGAACGACAACCGATTATGCGGATTTGTACGGCGGAACGTTGCAAAAAGGCACGCTTTGGAATAACGATCTTGAAGTGACCATCGGCGCAAAAGTGGCCGAAGCAACGGGATTGAAAGTCGGCGATCGGTTTAGCGGGGTACACGGATTTGTTGAAACGGAACATTCGCATGACGAATTTCAATATACGGTTACGGGAATTTTCCATAAAACGGGCAGCGTGTTGGATCAATTGATTTTAACCAATATCGGCAGTGTTTGGCGAATTCACGATCATGCGGAAGAACATGATTCCGATGAGGAGCATGTGCACGATTCCGACGAAGAACACGAACATCATTCCGCAGATATCAAAGATGAACACAAGGAGGAAATTACCGCATTGTTGGTGTTTTATCGCAATGCCATGGGCGCCGTATCGCTTCCCCGTTACGTGAATCAAAATACCGACATGCAAGCGGCGTCTCCCGCCGTCGAAATCAATCGGCTTTTTTCGTTGATGGGCGCCGGAGTGCAAACAATCGGTCTGATAGCGTATTTGATCATATTTATCTCGGGTTTGAGTGTATTTGTTTCCTTGCTTAATGCCATGAAAGACCGAAAATACGAATTGGCGTTAATGCGTGTCATGGGCGGAAGCAAAATGCGCATTTTCGCTTTGGTGATTGTCGAGGGATTAACCATCACGCTCATCGGTTTTTTTATCGGTATCCTGTTGAGCAAATCGGCCGCATTCGGTGTTTCGTTATATACGGAAGGCGCCTTTCGTTACGGATTGGATTCGCCGGGCGATTTCAAAACCGATTTGATATTGTTGTTGTGTTCGTTGCCGATCGGATTTGCAGCATCGGTTTTGCCCGCGATTAAAGCAATGAAAACCGATATTTCCGAAACATTGTCCGAATGATGAAACGACTTTTAGTTGCCATATGCTTCGTGTTTGTCGGTTGCAGCATCGTACATGCGCAACAGGAAGTGAATTGGCAAATGTTGGCTGATGTCAAATGGATTCCCAAATATTTTGCCGAATACGATGATTATTTCAATATGCCCGAATTCGGTAAAAAAGTCAAAAATTTGGACGGGAAATTCATAAAAATCAAAGGATTTTATGTGCCCGTCGATCCTTCGGGAACCATGTTCGCATTGTCCGCGTATCCTTCGAGCATGTGTTTTTTTTGCAACGGAGCAGGACTCGAATCGGTTGTCGAAGTTGTTCCCCAAAAGGGCGAAAAAGCTTTAAAGCATGTTACAACCGATAAATATATCGAGATAAAAGGCACCTTAAAACTCAATAAATCGGAAGAAGGTCATTTGATGTATATTTTGCGGGATACCGAGTTGGTGAATGTTATCAAATGATCATTGAATTTGTATGCAGCAGGGAGACTCGCAGAACAAAACCTACTGGGTTTCTAAAACCCGGTAGGTTTAAGTAATCGTAAAAATCGATTAAAAAATTTGCCGATATGCGTGGCAATACGGCAATGTTCCTTTCTTTTGATAATAATCTTGATGATAATCTTCCGCTTTCCAAAACGTTGTTGCGGGGATTAATTTTGTTGCCGGGCGATAACCTTTTTCCGTCAATATGCGAATACATTTTTCTGCAGCTTGTTTCTGCGATTCGTTTTGATAAAAGATAACCGATAAATATTGTTCGCCGATATCCGGGCCTTGTCCATCGGTTTGGGTAAAATCGTGTATTTCGAAAAACAGTTTTACCAAATCTTCGTATGACGTTTTTGCGGGATCGTATCTGATTTCGTTGGTTTCGTAATGCCCCGTAGTTCCCGAACAAACCTCTTTATATGTCGGGTTGTCGGTGTGTCCGCCCATGTATCCGACGGTAACGGATAATACGCCGGGCGCTTTGGAAAAGAAATATTCGGTACCCCAAAAACATCCGCCCGCGAAATATGCTGTGCCCGTTTCTTCCGTTTTCGAAGCGGGAATAAATCTCATGGATAACGAATTGACGCAATGTCGCGTATTTTTCGAAGTAAATCTTTCACCCGTAAACACATGTCCCAAATGCGCTCCGCATGCAGCACAGAGAATTTCCGTGCGGTGTCCGTCCGCATCGGTTTGTCGTCGAACGGCGCCGGGGATTTCGTCGTCAAAACTCGGCCAACCGCAACTGCTGTCGAACTTATCTTGCGAACGATACAACGGCGCTCCGCAACGTTTACACACATACGTTCCCTCTGCCTTGTTGTTTAAGAGAGATCCCGAAAAAGGCAATTCCGTACCTTTATGTACGATGATGCGTTCTTCTTCGGGGGTCAATTGTTGATATGGCATTTGTTGTTGGTTTTGAGCGTTTGATTTACATGCGGTGACGAATAACAAGAAATAAATCGGTAAAAATAAAATCCTGTTCACAATCAATGTTTTCTATGAAAACAAGATATGCCTGAAAAGGTTTTGGTAAAAAGGATATTTTATTGAAGTACAATTATTTGAATTGTACTTTTTGTAAGTATTCATTATACAACGTTATATAAAATCCGATTAATTTTTACATACATATAAACCTACCGGGTTTTTAAAACCCGGTAGGTTTTAACCGGTCTTATTTGTAATTGCTTATTGTAACTTACACAATTGCTCCAGCATGATTTCTTCCGTCCGATTCACCCAATTTTT
>JAVBNP010000013.1:0-5469 GCA_031551455.1 Bacteroidales bacterium
CAATATGAAAAAGGATAACATATACATAGCACCCGGCCGGACAAATAGCCGGGCGCCGACACAGGATGCCGGCGAAAACCAATTTGTCGCCCTCGAAAACATCGGCGAAGCTGTGATATTGCTCGATGTGGCGGGACGCATTAAACGCCTGAATCCCGCGGCCGAAAAAATGATCGGCATTTTCGATCCCAAAGTCAAATACAAACCGTTGAGTAAGGTGATACGGTTCAATTCCTCGGAAAACCCCGCCGATACTTTCGATCTCATGAAGATCGTGTCCGTAAAAACATTGCCGTTGCAGTTGGATGAAATTTTCATGCGCGACGGTTCGGGCGGAAAATGCGCGCGGGTTTCGTGCAGCATATCGTCTGTGTATGACGACACGGAACTATCCGGATATCTGCTGTTTATAAAAGACCTGACCGCTCTTTACGCGTCGTGGCAAACCGGGAAAAAGCATCAAAACGCCATTCGCAGTATTTTCAACTATTCGGTGGACGGCATTGTACTCATCAACTCCGACGGAATCATCAAGGAATGGAGTCGGGGCTACGAGCAGATGACCGGTATACCTCAAAAAGATGCCGTGGGGCGAGTTCTGTGGGAGGTAGTTTTCACCTTATTTTCGTCCGAAAAACAAACGCCGGAGCGATTAGAAAATCTGCATCGCGAAATAAGATTACAAATTGACGAAAACCGGCAGGGAACGTCTACCCGCAAGATCATCAATCGGGTAACCGGCAAGCGAAAAACCATACATGTGGTATATTTTCCCGTCAATATATCCGGAACGGTGATGCTGGGGGCCATTTGTCGTGATGTCACCGAAGAACTCCGTTCCCGGGAACTTTTGCGTCGGAACGAACAGAAGTTAAAAGAAAGCAACGAACTGCTCGAAAGCATCATGGAAGCCGTTCCCGCGCCGCTCTATGTTAAAAACAAAAAGGGTGAATACATCCAATGTAATGGTTTATTTCCCAAAATGGTCAATTTGACCAAGGAGCAAATTATCGGAAAGACGGCAGACGAAATTTTTCCCGATTCGGCCGACCGAATTAACGAATTCGACCGGAAGCAACTTGAAGAAACAGACGATATTGACCGATCGGGAATTGTATCCGTTTATTCGCCGAAAATCGAGAGTATCATCTACCGCAATTTTTTGATGCACAACGGCCGGAAAGAAGGTATTGTTGGCGTGGTGCACGATGTGTCGGAGTTGAAGCGCACCGAAAGGCAACTCATTGCCGAACGGAACCGTTTGCAGGCGTTGGGCGACAATTTTCCCGGCGGCTGTCTGTTCCGTCTCGAAATCGACAACCGAACCAACCGGGGAACATTCACTTACCTGAGCAAAACATGGGTACAGTTCTCCGGGCTGAAATCGGAAGATATTCTGCAAAATATCGATCTTGCTTTTGAGAGGATACATCCCGACGATTTGCCGTTGATCATGCACTCCGCCAAAAATATGGACGAACAAAACAATTTCAGCGCTCGGGTGCGTTATCGTCACCCCAACGGCAATACGCTTTGGCTGAGACTGTCGGCTCACCGTCATTATGAGGGCAATTTCCGCGTATTCGACGGTTTTATTATCGACATTACCATCCAAAAATTGGCCGAAATAGAATTGGAGCGTTACCGCGACGAATTGGAATCGATGGTGAAGGAACGTACCGAAGAACTCGAAACTGCCAACGAGGAACTTGCCGCGATTAACGAGGAACTCGGAACCACCAATGAGGAACTGCATCTGTACAAGGAACGGCTTGAAGAAATGGTGGCTCGGAAAACTCGCGAAGTGATTATCGAGCAGGAACGTTTAATATCATTGAGCAAGCATCTGCCCGGCGGGGTGATATTTCAAGCAATGGGCAGAAAACCATTTTCACTCGGGTTTAGCTACATGAGCGACTATTTTTCCAAACTTTTCGGTATCGGTGTTGATGTAGTGATGGCGCAGAGCGAGTTGTTTTATCAAAGTATACATCCCGATGATTGGCTGAAATTCAAATGGCATTATGCCCGGATTTATGAGCAGGATACCGACGACTCCGGTATCGAATTTCGGATTTGTACTCCCGGGGGCGATATCAAATGGATACACATGCGTGCCGGTCATCGTATTGTCGATAATGAAATACATATATGGGACGGGTTTATGCTCGATATTACCCCGCATAGGCTTGCCAAACAGGAACTTGAAAGCAGCCGCAGCCGACAAGATTTATTGTACAAGGTATTGCAGATATTCCAATCGACGGAAGACGTTTCCCGCGCCATCGAGCTTGCCATGGCCGAAGTGGGGACATGCACCGGGATAGATTGTATCAACATCTTCGAAGGCAATTCGGGTTACATTTATGAATGGTGCGGCGCCGGCAAGGTTTCGTTGAAAGATCGCGTGCCGGCTCCGCCGATAGCGTTAATGGAAGAGGTGTTTGACAAATCGACCCTCAAGTATTACCGGACATCCGACCTGCCCGATCTCTCGCAGAAGCTTTTGCAATTCAATAAGGATGCGGGGATATTGTCGGCTTTATGTTTTCCGTTGACCACTGATGACATCAACTATGGTTATGTCTGTTTCGACGGCAGTTCAACAAACCGGGAATGGGACAACAACGAAATAAAGTTGCTGGGCGGTTTATCGCAGATATTTACGAATGTCGTGCGCCGACATCGGGCCGAAATGTCCATACGTCTCTCGCAGCAAGCTTTACGAACAGTGATGGACAACATCAATTCAAATGTCTTTGTAATGGACTTTGATTCGCACCGGATCCTGTTCGCCAACCGGAAAGCCAAAGACGAATTAGGTGCCGATATTGAAGGAGAAATTTGTTGGAAAGCTCTGCGAACAGGCAAAAAGAGTCAATGCGAAAACTGTCCGCGCCCGCACTTGCTCGATGCGCAAAACAGTTCATCCGGCCCCTGCAATTGGGAATACTTCAACAATGTTAACGGGAAATGGTACGACAGTTTTGATGTGGCCATCGAATGGATTGACGGACGAACGGTTCATCTGCAACATGCTTCCGACGTCACCCATCGGAAAATAACCGAACAGGAACTGCGACGGGCCAAAGAAAAAGCAGAAGAGTCGGATCGGCTCAAATCGGCTTTCTTGGCTAATATATCGCACGAAATACGCACTCCGCTCAACGGGATTAACGGCTTTCTCCAATTCCTCACCTCCGGCAATATCTCTTCCGAGCTTCAACAAAAATACATCCAAGTGGTAAATACTTGCAGTCGGCAATTGTTGCAACTGATCGAAGATGTTATTGACATTGCCAAGGTGGAAGCGAATCAATTGAACGTATTTCCCGAACCGGCGGACATTAACCGAATCATGCAGGATTTGTCGATATTGTTCGAAGCAGAACTAAAAATACAAAACAAAGATTCGATTGCGTTGTTGCTTGACGATTCCGAATTTGTTCATCCCGGAATCACATACATCGACCCGGCACGCTTGCGGCAAACGCTCTTTCACTTGATAAACAATGCCGTTAAGTTTACCCGCAAAGGTTACATACGCTTCGGATACAAACTGCAACCGACGGGTATACTCGAATTTGAGGTTGAAGACACCGGTATCGGCATACCCGAGGACAAATTCGAAATCATCTTCGAACGGTTCCGGCAAGTCGATCAAGGAAACAACCGTTTTTACGGAGGCACGGGAATCGGGTTATCCATCTCGCAAAGTCTGGTACAATTGATGGGCGGCCGCATACAAGTCCGATCGGCTGTCGGGGAAGGATCAACTTTCAGCTTCACCATCCCGTATTTGCCCTGCGCTCCAGACGACGCGTGGCACTTCGACGAAACAAACGATAAGAAAACCGTCTTATCCAAGCCTTTTGCCGACAAAACCGTATTGCTGGCCGAGCCCGAGATGCTGAAATACCGATATTACGAAAAGTTACTCACCGCGGCGGGTATCCGGGTTATCGGAGCCGAAGACTCCCTGCATCGGCTCGATCATGTCGGTTGTTGCAACATCAATGCAATAGTGGCGGATGCGGCGATTATTGATCATACCGATAGCGATTTTGTTTTGAAAATAAACTCCATGCATTCCGGTATTCCTTTGGTTTATTTGGGAAATGCAAATGACGGCAAATATCACGCTATCGGCGAAGACCGAAATAAGATCGTCGTGGAAGGACCGGCAGATTATGCCCGATTGATGGAAGCAATAGGAAAAGTGATTATGTAAGTAATCGGATAAATAATGCGAATCAAGAGTTGAAATATATGTTCAGAATTTTACTCAATGTCCCTACGGGACTGAATATGAATAACCGTGAGTGCAACTCACGGAAGACGGAAAATGATACAAATCCGTCCCTGAAAGGGGCGAATGGCATAAATACGATATTCGCCCCTTTCAGGGACTCTATCAAACGAGTATCTTCCTACCACGGGTTTTACCCGCGGTTATTGCCTTCGGCGAGCTCGCCCTTATCAGGGCTTCGGTTCATATTTGCCCACTTCGTGGACTCGAAATTTAACCCTTGATTCGCATAAATAATTAAAATCATGAAGATATATTCAATCCCGATCATACTCCTTTTTTCGGCGATAGCGGTCGTTCCGGTGCCGGCACAACCCTCGTTTGCGGGTTTGGAAAATCTGTTTACCGCACCCCGCCATTATGTGGTGTGCCACACCGTCGAAAAGCCCGTTATCGACGGTAATATCTCGGATGCCGTGTGGGATAACGCCGCATGGAGCGAATCGTTCGTCGACATCGAAGGCGACCTGAAACCCGCGCCGCGTTTCAAAACAAGAATAAAGTTGCTGTGGAACGACACATGTCTGTTTGTTGCCGCCGAACTCGAAGAACCGTATGCTTGGGCGTACATGCAGCGACATGATGAGCCTCTGTATCTCGAAAATAATTTCGAAGTATTTTTCGATCCCGGCAATTCCACGCATCAATATTTCGAGATAGAAGTAAACGCGCGCAATACCGTTTTCGACGTTTTCCTGTCCAAACCTTACCGCAACGGCGCCAAAGAGTTGATGAGTTGGGATGCTCCGGGGCTGGTCACTGCCGTGAATATACAAGGCTCGTTGAACAATCCCGCCGCTCCGGGGAAAAGTTGGACGGTGGAAATGGCCATTCCTTTTGCGGCGCTTTCATCGGGAGCCAAACCCGAAATACCCATCGACGGGCAGATATGGCGATTCAATGCCTCGCGGGTGGAATGGCAAACGGATGTGATTGACGGGAAATACCGAAAGAAAAAGGATGCCGCGGGAAAAACCCTGCCGGAAAACAATTGGGTGTGGTCGCCGCAAGGAATCGTCAGCATGCATTGCCCCGAACGCTGGGGATACTTGCAATTCAGCAAACAAACCCGAGCAGCCGATGCTCCGCCGTTCGTATTGCCTTACGGCGAAACGCAACGGCAATACCTTTGGTTGGTGTATTACAAACAAAAAGCGTAT
>JAVBNP010000117.1:0-8459 GCA_031551455.1 Bacteroidales bacterium
GTCCTGTTCCGGGTACTAAAAGAATCAATGGTTTTAGTACCAATTCTTTACGTTTTTGAAATATATTGCCCGGGTGGTGGAATTGGTAGACACGCTACTTTGAGGGGGTAGTGGGCGTTAGCCCGTGTGAGTTCGAGTCTCGTCCCGGGCACCCGTAAAAACCGATTCGGTGTAAAATGCCGAATCGGTTTTTTTGTTTTACCGTAACCGATTACAACCGATAAACTAACGCTTCGAAAGGTCGGAGCGTAATGCTTTCCGCCGAATTTTGATTCGGTTCGTCCGCGTAGTTGCACAAAATAAGTTCGGCCCGGCGCACATCCGTTCCGCAACGGGTTTGGGTCTTTCGGGGCGAGAAATTTAAAACGATCAGAAATTTTTCGTCGTCGATTTCGCGAGCATATACGTAAACCTGTTTGTTTTCGGGATCCAACAAAGAATAATTTCCCCAAATCAATGCCTTGCGGGTTTTCCGCAGCACCATCATCTTTTTGAAATAATTCAAAATCGAGTTCGGATCTTTTTCTTCCGCAGCAACGTTTATCTTTTCGTAATTATCGTTAATTTTCAACCACGGCTGACCGTCGGTAAAACCGGCATTCGACGAATCGTCCCACTGAAAAGGAGTACGCGCATTATCACGCGAAACTTGTTTCTGCTCGCGGAGAAATGCTTTGAGATCGCCTTTTTGTTTTTTGATCCGTTTGTATTCATTTCGCGTGGCAATATCGTTGTAATCTTCTATCCGATTAAACTTGATATTGTTCATGCCGATTTCGTCACCCGCATACCAATAAGGTGTCCCCCGCATGGTTAATAAAAAGGTCGCCAACATTTTTGCCGAAACGTCGTGATACGGGGGACTGTCATCGGCAAACCGCGAAACCATACGCGGTTGATCGTGATTGCCCAGGTAAACGGTCGGCCAACCGTCGGCTACTGCCCTATCCCACTCCGTAAACATTTGTTTTAATTCGATTAAGCTGTAATCGATCCCGGTATCGGGCGAGTCCGGCTTGGAAAAGTTACGTACTTCGGACGGACCGAAATGATACAACATATTCAATTCCCGACGAGCCAGTTCCACAAATTTGGAAACGTCTGATGCCCTTACGGCCGAGCCCTCACCTACCGTGGTGATATTGTATTTACTCAGCACCTCGTCGTTCATTTCCTTCAAATAGTCGTGCAGGGACGGATTCTTCGCGTAATATTCATAAATATTCGGATATTCATCGGGATCAATTTCGGGAAAAGCGGGATCTTTTCCGATCAACGGGATCGAATCCATCCGAAACCCGTCTATCCCTTTGTCGAACCAAAACCGCATAATCTTGTATACTTCGCGGCGCACTTCCGGATTACCCCAATTAAGATCGGGCTGCTTAACCGAGAAGTAATGAAGATAATAAGAATCGGTAGGCTCGTTGTATTTCCAAGCGCTACCGTCTTCGTCGAAATAACTCCGTCGAAAAGGAGGTTTCCCTTCTTCGGCCGGCCACCAATAATAATAATTGTAGAACGGATTCGTTCTCGATTGACGCGCTTGCATGAACCAAAGGTGTTCATCGCTCGTGTGGTTGACAACCAAGTCAAGTATCAGTTTGAGTCCTCGCCCGTGTACTTCTTTCAGAAGCAGATTAAAATCTTCCATTGTGCCGAACTCGGGCATGATGTCACAATAATTGCTGATATCATAGCCGTTATCATCGTTAGGCGAAACAAAAATCGGATTCAACCAGATGATATCTATTCCCAAGCTTTTGACATAATCCAAACGGGAGATGATTCCCCGCAGATCGCCGACTCCGTCGCCGTTGCTGTCTTGAAAACTGCGCGGATAAATTTGATAAACGACGGCTTTTTTCCACCACAATAACTCCCGTTCGACGGCTTTCGGACTCATTTTATCGTCTCCCGCGGGTATAACGATCGTTTCGGAGCCGCCCGTTTTCGTTGCCTCTTCTCCCTTTATCGGATTTATGTCATTACGCATCGTGTTTATCGATTTATTCGCCGCAAAACATGATCATTCTTTCACCCATACAGCCAATTTTCCGCCATGTACGCGAAAAATCGCTTTACCGTCGTCGCCGATCACGACCTTCTCCGCGATGTTTCCGGTAATTTCACGCCACGTCTCGCCTTTACGATTTTCGCCCACAAACATTTCTTTTTCACCGTCCTCTCCGTTCGAAAGAAGAAGCGCCAAACCCGATCCCGGCTTGTCGGCATCGCCCGCACGGACAAAGCCGACGGTATTGGGATGATCGAAATAATCCCGTTGTTCGCCATACGCGTATTTTCTTCTCGCATCAAGCAAAATATCGAGCGTTGGCCTGTGCGGCGATTCTTCCCCTTTCATTCCATAATAATCTCCGTAAAAAACGCACGGATATCCTTTTTCCATCAACAAAATCAGCCCGTACGCCAACGGTTTGAACCACGATTCGATTTGCGACTCGAGCGAACTTCCTCGTTGGGAATCGTGATTATCCACAAAAGTAACGACATTCTCGGGAAAACGGACCACCAAAGTGTCGTCCGTGAATTTTGTCAGATCGAAATCTCTGCCTTTTTGCGAAGCTTCGAACATTTTGAAATGTAACGGAACGTCGAAAAGATTTATTTTATAATCAATTGTTTCGAGATATTTCTGCAAGGAATCGAAGTCGCCTTTCCAATACTCGCCCACGGCAAAAAACTCGTCTTTTCTTCCGACTCGAACGGCTTCCAAAAATTGTTTGACAAATTCGACATCCATGTGCTTGATCGCATCCATGCGCATTCCGTCGAGATTCAACTCTTTCGTCACCCATTTTCCCCACCGGTTCAACTCCTCAATAACTTCGGGATGATTTAAATCCAAATCGTTGCACAGCAGAAAATCGTAATTGCCGTTTTCGCTATCGACACCCCGACTCCAATATTTGCCTTCGCCCAAAATTCGATAAACCCCGCTCTTTTTGGATGCATCGTTGAAATCGGTTCCCGAAAAATGATACCAGTGCCATTTAAAATCCGAATATATATCGCCGCGTCCGGGAAAAAGATAACCCGTCCATGCTTGGATTTCGAACGGTTCGCCGATATTTTCGTCCCTCTCGTGCGGATCAACCTCCACCGCTTGAAACTTTTCGGTAAAATCACCGTTTGCCTTATGATTCATCACTGCATCAAGATATACCGATACGCGGTATTTGTGCAGTTCGTCGATCATCGCTTTGAGCTCCTTCTTTGTACCGTACTTGGTTCTCACGGTCGCTTTTTGATTAAATTCGCCCAAATCGAAAAGATCGTACGTGGCGTAGCCTTCATCTTGTTGCTCATCGGCTTTATACGCCGGAGGTATCCACACGGATGTTACGCCGATATCGTGCAAGTGCTTTGCATCCGCTTTAAGTCGGTTCCACAAATTTCCGTCATTGGGAAGATTCCATTCGAAATATTGCATCATTACGCCGTTTTTCATACCGATGCGCTTTAAATTATTTAAATCTGTCAACATATCAACATAACAAAAACAACGAAAACGACCTTTGGTTTACCGGAAAACGGGCATTATATATCCAAGTATTGCAAACTCCCGAGCAAATGTCACCGGGTTATTTTCCCGTAAAAACGGCAAAATGATAAAACTCCCCCGTTTACGGCACCGGCGGACAATCACTCACTGAATTTATTCGTCGTATTTGATTAAAAAGTCGAAAATTGTTGATTTCGACGATTAAAGCGGTACGGGAAATCATGGTCGGTTGCGAATTCAACAATAAAACGTATTTTTACCGCGAATTCACCAAGCTGTACCGGCAAATGCCCGAGGAATACCGGGAAAGTAAAATAAAATAAGGGGAATCATAACTCTGTTTTCCTTTTCGACAAGTTATCCCCCGGTGCCGGATGTATAAAAGGAATCATTCCGCCGATTCCGACCGTTTTACATGCATATATTTGCGATTCGACGCACACAAATGATGTACGAAAGAATATCGGAAAAAGAATTGATCGCATCGCTCATTGCGGGTAATGAAAATGCTTTTCAAACAGTGTTTAAAAGGCATTATGGTGTATTGTTGCGTTTTGCCGTTTCGTATACGGGCGCAAACAACATCGCCGAAGACATCGTGCAGGAGTCATTTGTGCTGCTTTGGGAAAAACGAAATGAATTGGAGGAAAATACCAATCCATACGCTTTTTTGATTAAGGTGGTTAAGCTGAAAATGTGGAATTACCTCGATAAACAACGTCGCCGAACCGTCATCGAAAAAGGTATGTACGATAACCTCGTCCGAGAGCTCGATTTGAATTTATATACGCTCGATTCGATAAATATTTCCGCACTTTACATCTCGGAGATTGAACATATCGTCAGGGATACGCTGCTGACACTGCCGGAGCAAACACAAGTCATCTTCAAGCTCAGCCGAGAAGAATACCTCTCCAATAAAGAAATCGCCGAACGAATGAATGTCTCCGAAAAAAGCATCGAATATCATATCGGCAAAGCGATCAAAGTACTGCGAACCGAACTGATCGATTACATTAAAATCCTCATTATCATCACGGGCGGCATTTGACAAAACATCAATGCAAGTTCCGTCAAAACCGACTGCATGCCTCTGTCGTACCCGAGAAAAACAAAATTTACGAAAAAATGCCAATATCATTTAGGGATGCTTCCGTTTCATCAAATATATTATTGTTATGACCGATGAAAAGATTTTAAAATACATTAAAGGCGATTTATCGTCCGACGAGAAAAAATTGTTTTTGGATTGGGTCAACGATTCAACCGAAAATAAAGAACATTACAAGCAAATCCGTAAGTTGTGGGATTTTTCACTGCTTACGACCGAACCCGATGCTTGCGACCATCGGGAAGCATACGGTAAAATAAAATCCCGAATACACTCAAGAGGCAAAAAGAATAAAATCGACAATGGCAATCATCATCGTATCGTAACGGATATCATGAAAGCGGCGGCGATCATCGTCGTAACGTTTGGGATTGCTTGGTATATGTTTAACCGTCCGCAACCGGAACTTCCCGTGGCATACAATCATATTGAAGTACCTACGGGACAACGTGTAAAACTCGATCTTTCCGACGGATCGACGATATGGTTGAACGCCGGGACCAAATTTACGTATCCCGACAAATTTTCGAAAACGGAACGAAAGGTGATTCTCGACGGCGAGGCTCAATTTAACGTTAAACGAAGCGAAACGCATCCGTTCATGGTGCAAACCGCAACGTATTCCGTCACGGCCCTCGGCACGAAATTTAATGTATATGCTTACGATGAGGCCTCCAAGTTCGAAGCAACGTTGCTTAACGGCTCCGTACTGTTGCAAAAGGGCAATTGCCCGCAAAACGAAATAGCGTTACGTCCCGGACAACAGGCTGTTTACGATAAAAACGCAAAAGGAGTCACCGTACTTAATAATGTCGATACCGCCGACATCAGCTCGTGGGTAAAAGGCTATCACTGTTTCAACAAAGCAACTTTTCGCGACATGACCGAACGATTATCCCATTATTATGAAAAAAAGATAATCGTAAAATATCCCGCCATATTGGATTACGAGTGTACCGGAAAGTTCCGCCACGAAGAAAGCTTGGAACATATTCTGAATGTGGTAAAAATCAGTAAACCTTTTAAATATAAGACATCCGAAGATGAAGTAATCATCTATTAAAATTCAAAAGCAAAAATTGATGCCCGATAAAACCGTGTATCTCGAAACAACCATTAACGATATCATTAACCATTAAAAGAAATGCCTATGGGAAAGAAAAAGACGTATGAGAAATAAAAAGCAGGAAATGTTCGCACCATTTCCTGCCGAGTTCCGGCTTAAAGAAATACCTGAATACTTTTTAAACCAAAAAAACAAATATATGAAGAATTATTCATTCATGGCGTTTTTCGCTTCCCGAAAAACGTTTTCGCAAATTATTTTATATATGAAACTATTTGTGACTTTTATGTTCTGTACGATATTGAGTTTGCATGCCAAACCCGGTTATTCGCAAAAAGAACGAGTTCGCTTGAACGTAGGCAACTCCAAAATATCCGACGTTTTGAAAGAGATTGAAAAACAAACCGATTATCTCTTTTTTTATAATCACACCGAAATCGGTTCCGACAAAATCGTTTCGTTGGAAACATCCGATGTTCAAGTAAACCGTGTTTTGGATCAGATGTTCAAAAATACGGATGTTAAATATACCGTTTTGGACAAGCACATTATTTTGACGACAAACCCCGAAGTAAAAAAGTTATCGACCGTGATACAGGGAATCACGATCTCCGGTGTCGTTACCGATGAAAACGGTGATCCGATGCCCGGAGTAAACGCGATGATTAAAGGAACCGTAACGGGCGTAGTAACCGATTTGGACGGAAAATATACCATCAACGTGCCCGGCAGTGACGCCGTATTGCAATTTTCATTCGTAGGATACGCCGCTCAAGAGATTACCGTCGGAGATCAACGAGTAATCAATGTAACGCTGGGCGAAGATACTCAAGAAATCGAAGAAATTGTCGTGGTGGGTTATGGCGTGGTACGTAAACGAGATTTAACGGGAGCCGTTTCGCAAATTTCATCGAGAAGCATCAAGGACTTTTCGATTTCCCATTCGTCACAAGCCATGCAAGGACAAGTTGCCGGTGTGCAAGTGCGGCAAACGAGCGCCAATCCGGGCGCGGCTGCCGACATCAAAGTTCGCGGATCGGGATCGTTATATGCATCCGGGGCTCCTTTATACGTGGTAGACGGTTATCCGTTGGGTGATCAAAACTTGAGCGTGGTAAATCCCAATGATATCGAATCGATCGAAATATTAAAAGATGCTTCATCCGCAGCTATTTACGGATCTCGGGGATCAAACGGCGTGGTGATGGTTACCACCAAATCGGGAAAATCAGGTCAACGGAAAATCAATTTGGATGCATATGTGGGTTGGCAACAAGTGGAAAAAACAATGGATGTGCTCAGTAAAGACGAATTTATCGAGTTCTCGAAAGATGCGTTCAACACCAACTATTTGGCCAAATATCCCGGTGCAAGCATCACCGATCCTATATCTGCACGTCCCAACGATGTGCGCATCAAATATCCGGAAGTATTCGACACCAATCCGGCCGGGTTGCCGAACACCAACTGGCAAGATGAAATATTCAAAGTCGCCTTGATGCAAAATTATCAACTCTCGGTGAACGGAGGAGACGACAAAACGCAGTATTTTTTCGCGGGCGGATATTACGATCAAGACGGAATCATCATCAACACGGATTATCGCCGCTTTAACTTGAAAGCCAAAATCGATTCGAAAGTTAACAATTTTCTCAAACTCGGCGTAAATGTGGCGCCTTCGTACAGCATTGATAATCGTGCACTCGAAGGTCATTATGCAAACGACGGAGTTGTTGTTTCGGCTTTATCCACCGCTCCCATAACCCCGGTTTATGATGCCGACGGAAAATTTACGTCCCAAACCATCTACAACATGCCGAATAATAACGGTCTTGCGGGTATCCCCAATGCCGTGGCCAACACCACCATTCTGAATAAATACACGACATTGCGGGTATTGGCCAACATGTATGCCGAAATAGATATCGTTAAAGGTTTGAAATTTCGGACAACGGTCGGAGGAGATGTGTCGGATATGAGGAGAAATTATTTCAGACCATCGAACGTTCCCATGAGCGGAAAACTCGCTCCGGGAACATCTTCGGATAGAAAAGCGACGGCAACGGCAACACAAAACTATAACTGGCTGAACGAAAACACCTTTCATTACAATAATGTTTTTAATGATATTCATGCGTTGGATGCGGTGGCCGGATTTACGCTTCAAAAAAATACATACGAAACAAACGAAGCAAACGGAAGCGAGTTTGCCAATGACGTGGTCCGGGTTATATACGCCAACTTAAAGGTGAATTCGGGACCGTCGGACCGAACCGAATGGTCGATGATGTCCTATTTGGGAAGAATCAACTATCGGTTGATGGACCGATATTACTTAACGGCGTCCATTAGAGCCGACGGTTGTTCGAAATTCGGAAAAAACAACCGATTCGGATATTTCCCGTCGGGATCACTGGCATGGAAAATTTCGGAAGAATCGTTCATGCAAGAGATTACTTGGCTCAGCGATTTGAAAATCAGAAGCAGTTACGGGTTATCGGGAAATAATGCGACTCCGATGACGGCGAGCGACTACGTGGCGCTCGGATTGGTCGGTACCGACAATTATGTTTTTGGAACGGGCAGCGGAACAATCGTCAGCGGCGATTCGCAAACTACGATAGAGAATAAAGATTTGACTTGGGAAAAATCGAAACAATTCGATATCGGACTCGAATTCGGCGTTTTCAATAACCGCGTACACCTCACGGCGGATTATTATAACCGTAAAACCACGGATATGCTCATGAACGTGG
>JAVBNP010000038.1:0-10281 GCA_031551455.1 Bacteroidales bacterium
TCCTCGCTGGCAATCATCACATCCTGATGCGGGGTGGTGAGCACGGCGTTGCAGGTAATCATTCCGGGACGATCGGCCGTGAGGCGTACCATTACCACCTGGTCTGTAAACGAGGTAATCATTTCGCGACGGTAATTCACCCCATCAACCTTGTAGGTTACCACCACCCGTGCCGAATCCAGACTCAGCTCGCGGTAGTAGTCGGTGTAGCGGGTATGCCCGGGAAAGGAGATGCGCAGGTCGCCAAAGCTTTGGTAAGGCATACCGGAATTGGTTTTGGCCATCACCTTCTCGGTAGCCAGGGTTTGTGCTTCCAGGTATTTCCCGGCAAACACGAGTTCGCGTACTTTGGGGATGTACTCCAACGCATTGGGATTAGCGTTGTTATTGGGCTGACCGGCCCAGATGGTTTCTTCGTTGAGTTGCAGTTGTTCCACACCGGGATTGCCGAATACCATGGCTCCCAGTCGCCCGTTGCCCAGCGGTAACGCTTCCGTCCATGTTTTTGCGGGGCGGTCATACCATAATCGTAAAAGTTTATTGTTTCCGTATTCGATGGGAGGCTTATAGGAACAGCCGGTTAACACAAAGAATGATATAACGGAGATGAGCAATATTTTCGATTTCATGGGATCGGTTTTATGACGAAGACAAACATACGAAATTTTCGGTTTACGTAATGAGAATAACTCATCGGGATGCGGAATTGTTTACTCAATTTTCGAATCTTTCCAATGTAATATTCCGCCGGATAAATTTGAAAGTTAGTATTTCGGTGAACACATGGCAAAATTTTTCCTGTTCACATACGATTTATTTGAAAAACGAAAAGGATTGTTGTTATTATCGTCGCCGGTTTTGTTGTTTCCTAATAGAGTTTTGCCTCAAAATTTGATTTGAAGAGAATATTAACCGATTTATTCCCGACGATGAAATGAAATAAAAGCAAACAATGCCGTCTTTCGCAACATCAAGGTATGCGACCATTTGACTGCTCATTTTCGTTTGACCGGCAACATCGTGTCTTCCCGTCCGGATTTACTGAATCAATTTATTGAGACGGTTTGTTCTTAGAAACAGTTATTATTCAATTTTAATTAAAAAATAAATAGGACCATCAAGTGGAGCATAACTAATTTCCAAGCTTTTAGAAGAAATACTAAACAAGGAATATATTTCATCTATTTTTAATACAGGAGAACTGCCCGGTATTACCTTATCGTCATCGGTTATTGAGTAAACGTGTTCACCAATGTTATGTCCTCTATACGTGTCAATATCATCAGTTTCTCCCGAAACCGTTAAAACATTGTTTGATTTAAACTCATAAATGATGTTATAATGAGAATAATCGTACAAGTCACGGTTATAAAACACAACTTGAACTTTAACAAGCTTCCACTTACCGATGATACTTACGCTTTTATCTATGTTTGGCTTTTCATTTACCTTTTCCGAGCAGGAGGAAAAACATCCTGCTGCCAACAACAACATAATGACTGTGAATTTAAAAAACTTGGTTTTCATAACTATTTTATTTTAATAATTTTGTGTTTAGAAAAACTTGTATTTATACTATTTTCGTCTTTTATTCGGGAACAATTTCCAATGCCATTCTTCGGCGTACTTAAGTATTGTTCTATAACCTCAAATTTTGATTCATATTTTCTTTTCTTTTGTATATAAAAGATGCAAAATGTACCCAAAACGCTGCATGATTTTTCAATTTTTTTATAAATTTTATTGTTTACCGATAAAACAAATTTACACATCGTAAATTCTGTTGATTATAAATGACTTGCTGTGATTTTTATAAAATAATTGTAGATTTTTTATGCACTTCGTGAATATTCATCGGGGGGCGGTGCCGTTAAGCTTATGAGATTAATTTTAATTGCTGATAGACATATGAAATTTTTGGGTTACGTGCGGAATTGTTTGCCCGATTTGATTCTTTTCGTTTTTTGAATCTTACGATGTAATATTCCGTCGAGAAAATCAAAAAGTTGGTATTTTTGCGGGCGCATGGCAAGATTTTTCCTGTTCATATACGATCTGTTCGAAAAGCGCAAGGGATTGCTGTTCGGTATTACCCTCGCCGTTTTTGTCGCTTCCTTGTTTTTTGCTTCAAAAATTCGATTTGAGGAAGATATTACTCAATTCATTCCCGACGACGGCGAAATGAAAACGAGTAATGCCGTTTTTCGAAACATCAAAGTACGCGATCGTTTGACCGTTCATCTTTATTTGACCGGCGATACTGTATCTTCCCGTCCCGATTTGTTGGTTGCTTATTGCGACAGTTTGTCAGATCGCTTGTCGCCGCTCGTTCCCGATTACGTTCGGGAAATCATGACACGTGCTCCCGATGGTGCGCCGGAAGAAGTATATGACTTAACGTACGATCATCTTCCCGTTTTTCTTCAAGAAAAAGATTACGAAGTCATCGCCGGTATGTTGAGCCGTGAAGCCGTTGCCGAACGTCTGCAAAACAATCGAAATACTTTGATGAGTCCGACCGGTTTTGCGATGCGAAAGTTTATCGCCGATGACCCTTTGGGAATCAATCTGCTTGCATTGAAACATCTGCAACAACTTAGTCCCGCCGATAATTTCGATTTGTATCGCGGTTATTTTTTTACTTCCGACCGCCGACATTTATTGCTTTTTCTCGTTCCGTCCAACAGCGGTACCGAAACGGCCGATAATGCCCGCATCGTTGATGATCTCGACAAGGAAATAGCCGATTTACAAACGGCTTTTCCGGAAGTGACGGCCGAGTATTTCGGCGGTCCCGCCGTGAGTGTTTGCAACGCACGGCAAATCAAACGCGATACGATGATTACGCTTAACATCGCGTTGCTGATTATCATATTGTTTGTCGTTATTCTGTTCCGAAGTAAACGTGCGCCTTTGCTGATGCTCCTTCCTGTTGTGTTTGGCGCCGGCATTGCGTTGATGATGCTTTATTTTATTAAATGTACCGTTTCGTCCATTACGGTAGTCGCCGGTTCGGTGGTGGTGGGCATTGCGCTCAATTATTCAATACATGTGCTGAGTCATCTCCGACACGCCGCCTCGCCTCGCGAAGTAACTGCGGGATTGGCATCGCCGCTTACGTTGGGCAGTTTTACCACGGTAGGCGCTTTTCTGGGTTTGACGTTTGCCAAGTCTCGAGCATTGGCCGATTTTGGGTTATTTGCCGCTTTTTGTTTGGCCGCAAGCGCACTTTTTTGTCTCATTGTGCTGCCTCACTTGTTACCGTCCGGTCAACGAAAAGAAAAAAACGATTCGACGGGAAATTTCGTTATCGATCGTTTTCGCATCGGAGGTTCGAAACTCTTCGAACGAATTGAACGTATCGCCTCCTTTCGTCCCGAAAGACGACTTGTTGTTCCGATCACCATGATCGTTATTACCGTTTTCTGTTTGTTTTTTACGGGACGTACGAGTTTCGACAGCGACATGATGCATCTTAATTACATGGATGATAAGTTGCAGAAAGCGGAACAAAATCTTTCGGCAATTACTTCCGACGTTTCCGGGCAAACCGTTTTTCTCGTTTCGACGGGCAATGATTTGCAGGAAGCGGAGAAACATCACCAACGGAGCATGAAGCTTGTTCGTCAACTTCAAACAGAAGGGATCGTCAAAGATTATGCATCGCCCGAGGTGTTGTTAATTCCCGAATCGGAACAAGCGGAGCGCATCGCTCGTTGGAATCGTTTTTGGACGGAAGAAAAGAAAACCGCATTGCGTCATAATTTATACGAAGAGGGTGCGAAGCACAAATTCAACGAAAAAGCGTTTGATCCGTTTTTGGATTTGCTCGATCGGGAATATGCGCCCGTTGATGTTGCCGCCGAAGACGCGGGAAAAGTTTTGTTATCCGAAATGTTGACACAAACGGACGGTTTAAGTATGATTTTGAGTCGGATACGTGTTCCCGACGGACAAAAGGAGAAAGCGTACGAGCGTTTGGAGGAAGCGGATCATTTGGTAATTCTCGATCGATCGTATTTTACGCGAAAATTTTTGCACATCATCAGCGATGATTTTTATTTGATCCTGTTCATCTCTTCTTTCATCGTGTTCTTTGCGTTGTGGATTACCTACGGTCGCATCGAACTTGCATTGATGACTTTTACCCCGATGGCGCTCGGTTGGATATGGATTACGGGCATTATGGGCGCTTTCGACATGAGTTTTAACATCGTCAACATTATTATTTCCACGTTTATTTTCGGGTTGGGCGACGATTACAGCATCTTTATCACCGACGGCTTGACGGATGAATATCGGAGCGCCGAAAAAACGTTGCCGGTACACAAAACGGCCATCTTTTTGTCTGCGTTTGCCATGATTGTCGGGATGGGGGTTTTGATATTTGCCCGACATCCCGCATTGAAATCCATTGCAACGGTTTCCGTCGTCGGGATGCTTGCGGTGGTGGCGGTGGCATATACCGTACAACCCTTTCTTTTCCGCCGGTTGATTTCGGGACGTACTTCGCACGGTAAATACCCGTATACGTTAGAGAGTCTGCTGTCATCCGTATGGGTGTTCATTTATTTCGGAACGGGCAGCATATTACTTTCCCTGTTGAGTTTGGTGTTGAAAATCGTTCCTCTTCCGATTAAAGCGAAACGATATTTTTTGCATTGGTTGATGAGTAAATTAGCCAAATCGACGTTGTATTGTTATCCGTTGGCAGAAAAACGGTTGCCTCGTCGGGAACAAATACGTCTTGATCGACCCGCGGTAATTGTCGCCAATCATCAATCGTTTCTCGATATTTTATGCATCTTGTCGCTCCAACCCAAAATTGTCATGTTGGTTGCCGATTGGGTCTGGAATTCGCCTTTCTTCGGGCTGTTGGTACGCAATACGGGATTTTACCATGTGAAGGACGGTTACGAAAAAAGCGCCGAGGCATTGAGTCCGTTGATTGCCGACGGATATTCCGTTGCCGTGTTCCCGGAAGGTTCACGTTCCGCAGACAATAAAATACGGCGATTCCGAAACGGCGCTTTCTTTTTGGCCAGACGATTAAAATTGGATATTTTGCCCGTTGTTTTGCACGGTACGGGGCAAGTGATGCCCAAAAACGATCCATTTCGCATACGTAAAGGTCGATTGACCGTTGAGGTATTGCCCCGCATCGATTATCGCGAATTGCGGCAAAACGACGATCGCGAAAATGCACGACACACGGCCGAACTCATCCGATATCGGTATACGGAAGCGGAATCTCGTAATAATGTTCCCGATAACCCATATTTTCGTCAACGGTTGATCACCAATTTTATCTACAAAGGGCCGGTGGTCGAATGGTATTTGCGCATTAAATTGCGAATGGAACGTAATTATGCCGCATTCGACCGAATGATTCCCCGAGAAGCGACGATTACCGATCTCGGTTGCGGGTACGGGTTCTTGACCTATATGTTGGCATTTTTATCCGAAAAACGTACCGTAACGGGTATCGATTACGATGAGGATAAGATACAAACGGCCGATCACTGTTTCTCCAAAAACGAACAAATACGGTTCGAAGCCGCCGATGTGACCGATTGTCGATTTCCCCGAAGCGATGTGTTCATCTTGAGCGATATGTTGCATTATCTTGTTCCCGAAAAACAACGGTCGGTATTGTCGAAATGCGTCGAACGACTCAATCCGGGCGGGATGATCATTATTCGCGACGCCGATCGGAACAAAGGCAAGGCGCATCGATTGACCCGTCTTACCGAATTCTTTTCCACCCGATTGTTCCGATTCAATAAAACAGCCAACGAGTTGTACTTTCTTTCGGAAAGCGATGTTCGCGAGTTTGCCGACCGATACGGATTTCGCTTCGAAAGCGTGAACAACGACAAGTATACATCAAACGTGATCTATTGTTTGCAGGACGTTCGAGCGTCTGCAAAACCGTAAACAGGAATCGGTTTTTGTATTTGCAAAAATGTAAGCTTTCGGTATTTGCCGTATCTTTGTTCCCGTGATATAGATTTATCGTTTGATCACCGCCGAATAACATTGAATCATTCATCATCCGAATATTTCCCGTGCCGAAACAAATTCAACTCGTCGTATCGCCCAAAGAGGCTGCCGTTCCCGAATTATTGAAACAAATCGTCGCCCGTAAAGCCGATTGTCGCATCGAGGATATTGCTCGATTGAATATTTTGCGACGTTCGATAGACGCTCGCAAGCGCGGCAGCGTGAAGGTAATGCTGACGACGGAAGTGTATTTGCACGACGACCCAATTCCCGATCGAGGGTCCGACTTCCGTTTCGAGAACGTACGTTCGAAACAGGAAATCGTTATTGTCGGCGCCGGGCCGGCCGGTTTATTTGCGGCATTCAAATTGATCGAACACGGATTTAAGCCCGTGCTAATCGAACGTGGAAAGGATGTCGGCGAACGCAAACGCGACATCGCTTTGCTGTGTCGCGGTAAGGGGTTGAATGCCGAATCGAATTATTGTTTCGGCGAAGGCGGTGCGGGAACGTTTTCGGACGGTAAACTGTTCACGCGCTCCCGTAAACGAGGTGATATCGAACGTATTTTGCAATTGTTTCGTTATCACGGCGCCGACGAGAATATATTGATCGATGCGCATCCGCATATCGGTACCGACGTACTTCCGACGGTAATCAAAAACATGCGGCAAACGATTGTTCAATGCGGCGGTGAATTTCATTTCGGGCAAAAGTTTACGGATTTTATCGTTAAAAACGGAAGAGTTTCCGGTGTAGTAACGGCCAGCGGCGATAAATTCGAAGGAAAGGCGGTTGTTTTGGCCGCGGGACACTCGGCCGACGATGTGTACGAAATGTTTCAACGGAACAATTACCTGCTCGAGGCCAAAGCTTTTGCAATGGGCGTTCGTGTGGAACATCCGCGGGAATTGATCGACAACATATCGTATCACGGTTCGCCCGAAGCCGAATACCTTCCTGCGGCAGCCTATGTGCTGACTTCACAAATCGACGGCCGCGGGGTTTATTCTTTTTGCATGTGTCCCGGAGGGTATATCGTTCCGGCTTCCACTTCGCCCGACGGACAAGTGGTTAACGGAATGTCATCGTCGCGAAGACATACGGCTTTTTCCAATTCGGGTATCGTCGCGGAAACAAGAATCGAAGATTTGAAAGAATATACCGAATTCGGTGTCTTGGCGGGATTGCGTTACCGACAACATGTGGAACAACTTGCCGCACAAAACGGCGGACAAGATCAGACTGCTCCCGCTCAACGTACGGCCGATTTTGTCAAGCGAAAAACATCCGCCGATTTGCCGTTGTGCAGTTATTTACCGGGAATCGTTTCGTCGCCGTTGCATGCATGGTTGCCCGAACAAGTTTCCGCTCGTCTTCGGGAAGCATTCAAGGCATTTGATCGTAAAATGCCCGGATTTCTCACCGCCGATTCGTTGATCGTGGGCGTCGAATCGCGTTCTTCCACACCGGTACGTATTCCGCGCGATCCGGAAACCGGACAACACCTGCAACTGAAAGGTCTTTTCCCTTGCGGCGAGGGAAGCGGATATGCCGGCGGAATCACGTCTTCGGCCATCGACGGAGAGAATGCTGCGGAACGAGTGACATTATATGTCGAAACATTTGATGAATCATTGTGTCGAAAAAACGATTTTTGATGAGGCATTGTCATTTAAAACCCGTATTTTTATCCCCAAATTGTTTTTGACATGGCCGATTCGTCGAATCCTTTCAGTAAAGTAAAAGCGTCAAAAGTGATTCTTCCTGCCGTTATCGGGCTGGGGGTGGTGGCGTATATGTTTTATCGCGAATTTGACCCCGCCGTTTTCGACAAGATAACATTTACCTATACTTCGGCTTTATGGATATTCGTGGCTTTTCTGTGCATGGCCGGGCGTGATTTCGGATATATGATGCGCATTCGAATATTATCCGATCGTCAACTCGGATGGCGTGCTGCTTTCAAAGTGATTATGTTATGGGAATTTACTTCGGCGATAACGCCGTCATCCGTCGGCGGAACGAGTGTGGCAGTAATGTACGTCCACAAAGAAGGCATTAGTGTGGGACGCAGTTCGGCCATCGTGATGATCACTTCGTTGTTGGATGAAATGTATTTTGTAATCATGTTTCCGCTGTTGTTATGGATCGTGGGTTCGGGTCCGCTTTTCAACATTCCCGATTCTCCCGGTTGGACGCACGGCATCATAGTGGTGGCATTGATCGGTTATACCGTAAAATTGATTTGGGTGTTGGTGTTAGTCTACGGTATATTCATTAATCCCCGAGGACTGAGTAAATTAATATTCCGCATATTCCATTTGCCGTTGTTGCGTCGATGGAAACGCGGAGCAGCCAATGCGGCTTTGGATATCATGGTTTCTTCGGCCGATATGAAATCGAAGGGTTTTAAATTTTGGTTTAATGCGGCTTTGAGCACTTTTCTTTCGTGGACATCACGGTATTGGGTGGTTAATTTCCTGTTTCTCGCTTTTTTTGCGGTGCATGAGCATTTCTTGATTTTTGCTCGACAGTTGGTCATGTGGATTGCATTGTTGATAAGCCCCACTCCCGGCGGCAGTGGCATTGCTGAATTCATGTTCGACAAATTTCTCGGGGAATTTATTCCCATTGCGGGGTTTTCCATCGCGTTGGCTTTTCTTTGGCGCTTGATATCATATTATCCTTACCTTATCATCGGCGCATTGGTTGTTCCCAAATGGATCAACGATAAATTTACGTCCCAAAAATAAGATTTTACCGTATTTCATGACCGTAGGTTTGTTTTTCGGTTCGTTCAATCCCATACACATCGGTCATTTGGCCATTGCCAATTACATGTTGGCTTATACCGAAATGAAAGAATTGTGGTTTGTGGTCAGTCCGCACAACCCGTTCAAAAAACGACAAAACATGTTGTCGGAATCCGATCGATTGCATTTGGTTAATCTGGCCATTGAAGATCATTTATCGTATCGGTCTTGCGATATTGAATTCAGAATGCCCAAACCGTCGTATACCATCGATACGTTGGCTCGTTTGGCGGAAAAACATCCGCACCGAAAATTCGTCCTCATTATGGGATCGGATAATTTGGATCAATTTCATAAATGGAAAAACAGCGAAATGATCATCGCAAATTATCATCGATACATATATCCTCGTCCGGGAACGCCGCCGCACTTGTTGCAAAACATCGAAAATGCCACATTGACCGTCGCGCCGATGATGGATATTTCGTCGACCTTTGTACGTCAAGCGATTGCGGAAGGAAAAGACATCCCGTTTTTTCTGCACGATAAAGTGTACCAATACATCAAAGACATGCATTTTTACGAAAAATACGTACCTTCGTCGGCCGAAAGGAACAAATCTTGATGCGATTGTGTTTGGAAATATCATAAAATATCAACCATAAAAATAAAAGAGATACATGAGCAAAATATTGGTAACGGGCGGAACGGGATATATCGGATCGCACACGACGGTGGAATTGATCAACGAAGGTTTTGAAGTTGTCATTGCCGATAATTTGTCGAATTCCAAAATCGGCGCACTCGACGGAATCCAAAAAATCACGGGCGTCAAACCCGCTTTCGAGAAAATCGATCTTTGCGACAAAGCTGCATTTGAAGCCTTATTGAAAAAACACAAAGATATTGATGCCGTTATTCATTTTGCCGCATTCAAAGCGGTCGGCGAATCGGTGGCGCATCCGTTGAAATACTATCGCAACAATCTCGTTTCGCTGATCAACCTTTTGGAGTTGATGCAGCAATATTCGATTGCGAACATGGTGTTTTCGTCATCCTGCACCGTATACGGCCAACCCGAACAATTGCCCGTGACCGAACAAGCGCCGATACAACCGGCAACGTCGCCGTACGGCAATACCAAACAGATTTCGGAGGACATCATACGCGATACCGTTGCCGCTTCGAGCAAAAGTAACGTTATTGCTCTGCGTTATTTCAATCCCATCGGCGCGCATCCGTCGGCGCTTATCGGCGAGTTGCCTGTCGGGGTTCCCAATAATTTGGTGCCTTTTATTACGCAAACGGCTATCGGAATCCGCGAACAACTCAGCGTGTTCGGCGACGATTATAATACACCCGACGGTTCGTGCATCCGCGACTACATTCACGTGGTCGACCTTGCCAAAGCGCACGTGGTTGCCGTACGTCGTTTGATCGAAAACAAAAATAAAGCGAATTTCGAGATGTTTAATCTCGGTACGGGAAGAGGCGTTTCGGTATTGGAATTGGTGCACGCATT
>JAVBNP010000270.1:0-17533 GCA_031551455.1 Bacteroidales bacterium
AAAAGGTGACTCACAATAGATGGGTTAAATCCATGAAACATAGGGTAGCGGATTTCGAGAAGTGGGCAAGCGAAGTCTCGGCGGAGCAAATCAAAAACATTTGCAATATTAATGAAAATATTTATTAGACTTTATATAAAAAATTCACCCCGACATTTTATTTGCACTATTTTTGTCAACCGAATACCGAACCGTAAACGTCACCACAAACATTTTAACGTTAAAACATTTCGATCGTTGCTTTTCGTTGATGTCATATTACCTTTAGCCTTACCGCGAAACTTCACCTATTCGGTGCCCGACGAGTTGTCGGATCGCATACAAAAAGGGATGCGGGTAATTGTGCCTTTCGGCACCCGAAAATTTTATTCGGCTATCGTCCGGGAAGTACATGATCGCAATCCCGACCGATATGCGGCAAAGGAAATCGTATCGATATTGGATGATCGCCCGGTGGTAAACGATACCCAACTTCGTTTTTGGCAATGGATCGCATCATATTACATGTGTACCGTCGGCGAAGTGATGAAAGCCGCCATTCCGTCGGGATTGAAATTGGAGAGCGAAACACGGGTATTTTTCAATTCGGCATACGTGCAATGCGACGAACTGACCGAACATGAAGAAAAGGTGTTGGAAATCGTTTGCAACAAAAAAAGTCTTCCCGTGAGCGAAATTGCGGCAACGTACAAACGAAAAGATTTGATGCGCGTTGTTCAATCATTGGTCGATAAAGAAGCCCTTTGGGTGGAAGAAATGATTGCCAACCGCTACAAGCCCAAATTCGAAACGTATGTCGGACTGCACCCCGAGATAAACGAGGAAAAAAGATTGGAAAGCGTTTTCGACGCATTGGAAAAAGCGCCGAAACAATTGGACTTACTGATGCATTACCTGCGTTTATCCGGTGCTTTTTCGGACCGTCCGCTCAAAGAAGCTACGAAAAAAGAGCTTCTGCAAATTGCCGATGCGCAACCGGATGCGCTCAATAATCTGGTCAAGAAAAAGATATTGACGTACGAAACGAAAGAGATATCGCGCTTGCCGACAGGTAATGCCGATTCGAAAACAATGCCCGTACTGACCGAATATCAACAAACCGCTTTCGAACAAATAAAAACGGCTTTTGCCGAAAAGGATACAGTACTGTTGCACGGCGTGACATCGAGCGGTAAAACCGAGGTATACATCCGATTGATCGAAGCACAAATACAACAAGGCAAACAAGTGCTTTATTTGTTGCCCGAAATCGCCTTGACGGCGCAAATCATCGATCGACTGAAAAGCGTTTTCGGCAATCGTGTGGGCATCTATCATTCCAAATATTCGGATGCCGAGCGTGTG
Organism: Bacteroidales bacterium; assembly: GCA_031551455.1. Lineage (GTDB taxonomy): Bacteria > Bacteroidota > Bacteroidia > Bacteroidales > UBA4181 > JAIRLS01. The sequence goes on from JAVBNP010000270.1 coordinate 1,345, forward strand.
GAAGTATGGAACAACACCGGCAAACCGGGCGGTTACGATGTCGTATTGGGTGTTCGATCCGGTATTTTTCTGCCGTTCGCCGATCTCGGATTGATCATTGTCGACGAAGAACACGAAAACACCTACAAGCAATACGATCCCGCACCGCGTTATCATGCCCGCGACGCCGCCGTGGTATTGGCTGCGATGCACAAAGCAAAAACTCTGTTGGGAACGGCCACACCCGCTATCGAGACATATTTCAACGCGCGGGGAGGCAAATACGGATTGGTGGAACTGACCCGACGTTATGCCGACGTCATGATGCCCGAAATCGTGATTGCCGATACCGGACTCGCACGAAAACAAGGTAAAATGCAATCGCATTTCCATCCCGATTTGCTGGAAGCCGTCGATGCGACGCTAAAAGCCGGAAAGCAAGTGATTCTGTTTCAAAATCGACGAGGATTTGCACCGTATGTGCAATGTCGTATCTGCGAACACATACCGCGTTGCGAAAATTGCGATGTAAGTTTGACGTATCATAAGTTTTCCGATCTTTTGGTATGCCATTATTGCGGCGCCGGCACGGAAAATATCACGAAATGTCCCGTTTGCGGCGGTTTGGATATCGGTACCGTCGGGTTCGGTACCGAAAAAATTGAAGACGAAATTCGGATTTTTTTCCCCGACGTCCGCGTTGCCCGCCTCGACCTCGACAGTTCGCGGTCGCGCGGCAACTACGAAAAAATCATATCCGATTTCGAGCAAGGAAAAACGGATATCTTGGTCGGCACGCAGATGATATCCAAAGGATTGGATTTCGAAAACGTGCTGTTGGCGGGGATTTTGAATGCCGATAATATGCTCGATTTTCCCGACTTTCGAGCGTTTGAACGCAGTTTCCAATTGATGACCCAAGTGGGTGGAAGAGCGGGACGTTCAAACGAACGCGGAAAAGTCATCATACAAGCGTCTCGTCCGCAACATCCGATATTGCAATACATCGTTAACGGCGATTACGAAGGAATGTACGCTTCGCAATTGATCGAACGCGAAACGTACGGATATCCTCCGTTCTATCGACTTATTCGACTCACGCTGAAACACAAAAACAAAGAGGTACTTCACCGGGCCGCAAAGGAATTGGCCGAATATTTAACGCAAATATTCGGACGACGCGTGTTGGGTCCCGAAACGCCGATCATTTCGCGCATACAAACCTATTATCTCGAAAACATATTGTTGAAAATAGAGCGGCAAGCCTCCGTACAAAAGGCCAAGACATTGCTTGCCGAAGCCGTCGATAATCTGCGTCAATTGCCGGCATACAAGTCGTTGCAAATCGTCGCGGACGCGGATCCGATGTAATCGATTCCGCATTTCAAAGATTTTATCTAAGTTTGTCGAAATAAAATAATTATTCGAATTATCAATAAAATACATATATGAAAACGATTGGAATTGCCAATGATCATGCCGGTTACGAACTCAAAGTGAAACTGGTCGATTACTTGCAAAAAAAAGGATATACGGTGAAAGATTTCGGCACCGGAAGTTCCGAATCGGTCGATTATGCCGACTATGCTCATCCGTTGGCCGAAGCCGTGGAAAAAGGCACATGTGCATCGGGAATTTCCATCTGCGGAAGCGGAAACGGAATTAATATGACAGTGAACAAGCATGCCGGCATTCGCGGAGCATTGTGCTGGAGTCCGGAAATATGCCGTTTGGCGCGTTCGCACAACGATGCAAACATTTGCTCGTTGCCGGCGCGTTTCATATCCGAAGAAACCGCATATTGCATCGTCGACGAGTTTTTGAACACCGGTTTCGACGGCGGAAGACATCAATGTCGAATCGATAAAATTCCGATCAAAAGTTGACCATCGTCCGGTTGTCCGGTCAAATCGTAAATGAGCGGCGTATACATCCATATTCCGTATTGCAAGCAGGTTTGTTATTATTGCGACTTTCATTTCCGCGCGGCGATGAAAGACAAACCGGCCATGCTTGCGGCCATGAAAAACGAAATCGTCTTGCGGAAGGATTATTTGCGTCAACCCGGGTTCAACGAGGAAAAAATTCCCGTCGAAACGCTTTATTTCGGAGGCGGTACTCCGTCGGTTCTGTCGTGCGACGAATTAGCAGACCTGTCGGACACCGTTCGGCGGTATTATCGGCTTGCTCCCGATGCCGAAATAACATTGGAAGCCAATCCCGACGATTTGACCGATTCGTACCTCGACGATTTGCACCGGTTGGGATTCAACCGATTGAGTATCGGCATACAATCGTTTTTCGACGATGATCTGAAGATCATGAACCGCAGACATACGGGCGACGAAGCGTTGCGATCGATTGAAGCTGCTCGTCGTCACGGATTCGATAACATCAACATCGATTTAATCTACGGTTTATTTTCTTGTACTCCTACTCGTTGGAAAGAAAATCTCGATCGGGCATTTGCAACGGGTGTCCCGCATTTATCGGCATATTGCCTCACCGTTGAACCGCGAACCGTGTTTGGTCGTCGACAAACAAAAGGAGAAATTTTTTCCGCGTCGGAAGACGAAAACATCCGTTTATTCGAAGTTTTGCTCGATGCCGCGGAAAAAGCCGGATATGAGCATTACGAGATTTCGAATTTTGCCAAACCGGGATTCCGCTCGCGTCACAACACCGCTTATTGGCAAAATAAACCGTACATCGGCATCGGACCGTCGGCGCATTCGTACGACGGACAATCGCGCCAATGGAACGTAAGCAACAACACTCGATACATCGAATTGTCGGAACAAGGCGGAAATGATTTGTTTGAACGAGAACAATTATCGCTTGCCGATCAATACAACGATTACATATTAACTTCGTTGCGAACGATTTGGGGAGCCGATACGGAATATATCCGAAAACGGTTCGGTACGATTTTTTTATCCGATTTTATCCGACAAGCCGATCGATACCGGCAAACCGGACATTTGGAAGAACGAAACGGCATTTTTGTACTCACGCGTAAAGGTACGTTGATTGCCGACCGCATTGCATCCGACTTGTTTTGCGACACAAACGAAACGTGAAGATTTATCCGCATATTTCGTCGGACGTCCCAAAATTTATTAGCTTTGCATCATCAATTTAATTGAGTCGTAAAAATGAAAGCTTTATCTCGTTTTTCGTTGATGTTGCTCTTAATTGTCGTTGCGGCTTGCGGGTCCCGAACCGGCACGAACGATAACGTAACCGCTTTGGATTCGCCGGATGAAGATCCCGGTTTGGAAAAAACCGCCATCCGATTTCTCGAAACGGAACACGATTTCGGACAAGTGAAAGAAGGCGAAAAAGTGACATTTAAATATGTGTTTGAGAACACGGGCAACGCCGATCTGTTGATTCGCAAAGTGCGGGCAACCTGCGGTTGTACCACGCCTTCGTGGGACAAAAAACCGATTGCTCCCGGGAAAAAAGGTACCGTGGAAGTGGTTTTCAACACCAAAGGACGTCCCGGAATGCAACACAAAAACATAACGGTAACGGCAAACACGGAACCCGTCAACACGATTGTATCGTTTGTTTGCGATGTGTTGCCGGCAAAAGAAAACAGCAATTAATTATCCAAATTTTATATTTCCATGACAATTTCAAATATTTTATTGCAAGCACAGCCGGCAACCGGAGGAGAAGGTGGCGGCTTAATGGGCGGTGGCGGTTTTCAATCCTTCTTCGTACTGATCATGATCATTGTGGTCTTCTATTTTTTCATGATTCGTCCGCAGATGAAGAAACAAAAAGAATTGAAAAATTATCGCGAAGCGCTTCAAAAGGGAGATAAGGTAGTTACTACCGGCGGTATATACGGAAAGATCGTCAACATCAGCGATAACACGGTGGAAGTGGAAATCGCCAACAACATCACGATAAAAGTGGACAAATACGCCATTTTAAAAGATTCCACCGATTTGGCCAATCAAAAGTAATTATTTCGGAATAAATCCGAAACGCGAACAATACCGACCAAATCGATTTCTGCCGGCAACAACACGAACTGGTGCATTTCGTTAACTCGTGTTGTTCGCGTTTTGTTTATTTTTTACCATGCCGAAGAGTGCCGCATCCGATACGTTTAAACGATTAAGCCATAAACTCAAAAGTCCGGCCAGCCGTGAGTTTATGACCTATTTGGTATTTTTGTTGATTGCCGTCATCATTTGGTACCTCAACGCCTTGAATAAAGATTACATTACCGATCTGAAGGTCAAGGTGAAGTATACCGATTTACCCGAAGATAAAGTATTGGTCAATTCCCCTCCCGATCGTTTGACGTTGACCGTTAACGCACAGGGGTTCACTCTTTTGAAATACAAATTGGGATTCATTTGGTATCCCGTAACATTGGAAGCAAACTACCAAACACTTCGAAAAAAAAAGTCCTCCGAAAACGGCGAATATTTCATTACCACACAATCCGTTTTCGACAAGATTGCCGGAGAGTTGAGTTCCGACGTCAAACTGAGAAACATTTCGCCCGACACGTTGAAATTCATTCTCAGCGAAACGACTCAAAAAACCGTTTCGGTGAAAGCGTCGATCAGCATGCAATTCGAAAAAGAATTTCTGCCGAAAGGTAAAATGCAAATCAATCCGGCAAGCATAACCGTTACAGGGCCGCATTCCATTGTCGATACCATGCAATATGCATACACTCGTCCGAAAACGTTTAAAAAATTGAACGATACGTTGCGTACGAAATTAAGTTTGCAACCCGTCGATTTGTTGAAATACTCCGTATCCGAAGTCGGCATCGTGCAAGCAGTAGAAAGACACACGGAAGCTGCCGTGACGGTTCCCGTGGAACCGATCAACACGCCCGAAGGTCTCACCATGAAAACTTTTCCGGGAGCAATAACCGTTAATTGCATGGTGCCCATCATCGACTTCGAAAAACTGCAACCGTACATGTTTCGGGCAGTTGCCGATTACGTTACCGTGAAGGATTCCGAAGAAAAACGGGTAAAAATCACGTTGACGAAATCGCCCGATTTTGTTTCCGACATTCGGTTTCATCCCAAAAGTGTCGACTTTATTCTCGAAAAATAAATGATTACGGCAGGAATCACCGGAGGCATCGGTAGCGGTAAAACATCGGCGTGCCGAATATTCGAAGCATTGGGCGTTCCCGTGTATTACGCCGATGAGCAAGCTAAACTGTTGATGAACACCGATCCGGAGTTGAAAACTTCGATGGAAGAATGTTTCGGAAGAGGTATTTACGAAAACGGAACATTGAACCGTCGTAAATTGGCCGATATTATTTTTAACGACAAAACGGCGCTCGAAAAAGTCAATGCTCGGGTACATCCGGCCGTCGCTCGCGATTTTCGACAATGGTGCTTACGACAAACCGTCCCGTATATGTTGGAAGAATCCGCCATACTGTTTGAAAACAATATGGCCCGAAGGTTCGGAAAAATTATTCTGGTAACCGCACCCGAAGCGGTACGTATCCAAAGAGTTCGCGAACGCGACCAAATTACCGAAGAAGCGATACGCGCACGCATAAAAAATCAATGGCCCGACGAAAAAAAAATCCCGTTAGCCGATTATGTTATTTACAACGACGAATTGCACTTGATGATACCGCAAGTATTGGACATACATCAGCAATTGTTGCGAGCGGCTAAAAAAACATCAAACGGTATTGATATCGTCTGATTCAACAAACTAAAATCGGTGGTTATACCGACCCAGTGTCATTTTTGAAGTCCCGACGGGACGGTATAACATACCCCGGGTAATCCCGGGAATGACCGTGAAAACCGGAGCCCGAGTCCCGTAGGGACGGCATAATATATCGTCCCTACGGGACTCGGGCTATACAGGTGATATCTTCTTCAGCAGGGTTAAAATCCTGCGTTACGGTATACCGTCCCTTCGGGATTTCGAGTACCGACAAGATATTATAACAAAACCTACCGGGTTTTGAAAACCCGGTAGGTTTCTGTTTATTATACGAATCGTTATTTCACAAACAATAACTCGCGATATTTCGGGAGCGGCCAAATTTCGTTATCCACAATCAACTCGAGCTTATCGATGTGATAACGAATTTCGTCGAAAAACGGAACAACGGAACGGCAATAAGTAAGCGCTTTTTCGCGTTCGTCTGCGATTTTATTGGCCACTTTGCGGGCTTCCACCATTTCGTCCGTTTTGGTTTTGATAATCGTTATGTGTTCCGCAATCTCTTCGATCAACGATAAATCTTGCGCCGAAATATGGGCCGCTTTTTTATCGTCGTACAGCGCTTTGATTTTACCGGCATTATCCAACAATAATCCTTGATAACGGGTCGCCACGGGAATAATATGGTTCATGGCAAGATCGCCCAAAACACGGGCTTCAATTTGTACCTTTTTGGTATAAACATCCCATTTTACTCCGTTACGGGCATGCAACTCTTTTTCTTCGAGTACCTTCGTATCGGTAAATATTTTTATCGATTGCGCGCTCAAATAAGCATCATACATGGCCGGAACGCAGGTCTCGCAATCCAAGCCGCGACGTTCCGCTTCCTCTCTCCACTCGTCGCTGTAACCGTTGCCGTCGAAACGAACGGGTTTCGATTTGGCGATATATTTGCGGAGAACATCAAAAAGGGCTTCATCTTTCTTCTTTCCTTTGGCAATAAGCGCATCCACCTCGGTTTTGAATTCCATCAATTGGTATGCAGTGGCACTATTCAACGCAATCATGGCCGAAGCGCAATTGGCCGAAGCGCCCACGGCACGATATTCGAATCGATTTCCGGTAAACGCAAACGGTGAGGTGCGGTTACGATCGGTGTTATCCACCAATATTTCCGGAATGTGCGACAAGGACAAACGTGTTCCCGTTTTCTCGGTAACCTTGATGCTTGAAATTCCCGCACCTTTTTCCAATTCGTCGAGCAAGGTCGACAGTTGACTTCCGAGGTACACCGATATAACGGTAGGCGGCGCTTCGCCGGCACCCAAACGATGGGCATTGCCCGCCGTTGCAATACTCGCTTTCAATAATGCGTTGTTTTTGTACACGGCCATCATTACGTTGGCCAAAAACGTGATGAATTGCAAATTGCTTTGCGTTGTCTTTCCCGGAGCAAACAGGTTGACGCCCGTATCGGTTCCCAGCGACCAATTGCAATGTTTTCCGGAACCGTTGACGCCTTTGAACGGTTTTTCGTGCAGTACCACTCTGAAGTGATGACGTTCGGCCACACGTTTCATGAGCGACATCAACAACAGGTTGTGATCGACGGCGAGGTTAATTTCTTCGAATATCGGAGCAAATTCAAATTGATTGGGTGCAGCTTCGTTGTGGCGGGTTTTAATGGGAATGCTCAATTTGTAACACTCATACTCGAGTTCGCGCATAAATGCGGACACCCGTGTCGGAATGGCGCCGGAATAATGGTCGTCCAACTGTTGATTTTTGGCGCTTTCGTGTCCCATCAGCGTGCGATCGGTGAGCATCAAATCGGGACGTGCGGCGTACAAAGCTTCATCCACCAAAAAATATTCCTGTTCCCAACCGAGAAATGTGGTTACTTTTTTGACGTTTCGATCGAAGTACCGACAAACCGCGGAAGCTGCTTTATCGACGGCTTGAATGGATTTCAACAAAGGGGTTTTGTAATCGAGCGCTTCGCCGGTATACGAAATAAAAATGGTCGGAATACAAAGTGTATCGTCCACGATAAATGCGGGCGAGGACGGATCCCAAGCCGTATATCCGCGAGCCTCGAACGTGTTGCGAATTCCTCCGCTCGGAAAACTCGAAGCGTCGGGTTCCTGTTGCGCCAATAATTTTCCCGAAAAGGCTTCGATCATTCCCCCGTTACCGTCGAATTCCACAAATGCGTCATGTTTTTCGGCCGTTCCGTCGGTCAGCGGATGAAACCAATGCGTATAATGCGTTGCTCCGATTTCCATGGCCCACATACGCATTCCTGCGGCCACGTGATCGGCAATTTCCCGATCCAACGGCACGCCTTTATCGATGGCGTCGAGCACTACTTTAAGCGTTTCCTTGGACAAGTATTTCCGCATTTTGTTGCGGTCGAACACATACATGCCGTAATAATCGGACGTTTTTTCTCCGGGATCGGAAACCGAAACGGCTTTTCGCCGATACGCTTCTTCTACCGCTTTGAATCGCAAATTGGACATATTAAATAATTATTTCGAAGTTAAAATTCATCATTTCAAATTTTTACGACAAGAAAATGAAGTTCGGTACTTTGTCGTTTTCAAGCGTCAAAAGTAACAATTCGCATCGAAATAGTTTTTATGCCGATAAAAAAGTTATGCGGAATCGAAACGCATGTACCAACATGTCGATTTACCGATTTTGATTTTATGTAGATTAACACTACTTTTGCGTCCTCAAAAAAAGTGTTGTTGTACATAAAATTATAAACGTAATTCATAGATGAATATCAGCAAAGACCGGATAGATGATTTAAATCTTACGGTATCCGTGGAAATCGATAAGGCCGATTATGAACCCAAAGTAAACGAAGTATTGCGGGATTATCGCCGCAAAGCCAACATGCCGGGATTTCGGCCGGGTAAAGTTCCCGAAGGATTGGTTCGCAAAATGTACGGAAAAGCCGTTTTGGTCGACGAAATCAACAAATTGGTATCCGAATCGTTGCAAAAATACATCACCGACGAACAATTGCATGTGTTGGGCGATCCGCTTCCGAAAACTTCCGGCGAAGAGTTGGATTGGGAAATAGGCAATGCATACACGTTTGATTTCGAAATGGGATTGGCTCCGAAAGTCGACGTGAAGCTGTCGAAAAAAGATAAAATTGCCAAATATCAAATCATTGTCGACAAAGATTTGATCAACAAACATATCGAAAATTATACCGCTCGGTTCGGGCAATTTGTCGAAACCGAAAAGGTAGTCGATTTCAAAGAAAAATTGACGGGCGATATCGTTCGGCTCGATTCGGATAATCAACCGACGGAGGGCGGACCGGCTGCCGAAGGCCGTTCCGTTTTGTTGTCGCTCATCAAGGACGAAAATCATAAAAAACCGTTCAAAAACGCCAAGGTCGGCGACGAAATCGTTTTCAATCTGTCCGAAACTTTTCCCAACGACTGGGAAATTGCTTCCGTTTTGCAAAAGAAAAATAAAGAAGACGTCGGCGATATCAGCGGTTCGATGTTCCGTTTTTCCGTGAAAACGATTGAAAAATTCCAAAACGCCGAATTGGACCAAGAATTGTTCGACAAAGTGTTCGGAGAAGGATCGGTAAAAAGCGCGGAAGAGTTCGAAGAGCGCATTAAAGCGGATATCGCAAACGATTTTGAAGAGTCGGGCATGGCCAAATTCGGTTACGATGCGCGGGAATATCTGTCAAACAAGATTAATCCGTCACTGCCCGAAGAATTTTTGCGTAAATGGCTCAAAGCAGCCAATAAGGAAATAAGCGATGAAACATTCGAAAAAGAATTTCCCGCATTCCTGAAAAGCATGAAGTGGGATCTCATTTCGCAAGCCATCGCCAAGGAAAACGATTTCAAGGTGGAAGAAGAAGAAATCATCGATTTTGCCAAAGAATCAACCAAAAGACAATTTGCACAATACGGCATGACCAACTTCCCCGACGAGGCGTTAACCAACTATGCCATGAACACGCTGAAGGAAGAAAAGAATATTCGTCAAATCGTTTCGCAAGTAGTCGATAAAAAAGTGATCAACGCAGTATACGAAGCCGTTGATGCACCGGTGAAAGAAATAACGTTGGACGATTTCAACAAAATGATTTATCCGGAAAGCGAAGCAAACGATTAAGGTCGAATTTCGGATATAAGTGTTGATAATGAACGTCATTACGAGGAGGAACGACGAAGTAATCTATTAACAATCAAAAAGGATTGCTTTGTTATCACTCGCAATGACGATCCGAAAACGAAAAATCACTTCGAGCAACGTCCGCGTTTGAAATTTGAACCGAAATGTTTCGATACGTGTTATGATAAATTGTTAAATTCAAAAATATTAAGGAAAATGATGAATCCGAACGAATTTCAGAAATATGCGGTAAAACATGCGGGCATCAACAGCATGACGCTGCATCGTTATCAAACTTTTACCAACGGTTATGTTTCGCCGACCATTATCGAAGAACGTCAGCTGAATGTTGCTTCGATGGACGTGTTCTCGCGTTTGATGATGGACCGTATTATCTTTCTCGGGGCGGCTATCGATGACGATGTGGCCAATATTTTGCAGGCGCAATTGTTGTTCCTCGACTCGAGCGACCCCAACAAGGACATACAAATCTATCTCAACTCGCCCGGAGGTATCGTACAATCGGGATTGGGCATATACGACACCATGCAATGGGTAAGTTCCGATGTAGCCACCATATGTACGGGAATGGCCGCTTCGATGAGCGCCATTATTTTGGCCGCCGGCGCCAAAGGAAAACGTTCGGCGTTAAAACATTCGCGCGTGATGATTCATCAACCGTCGGGCGGAATGCAGGGACAATCGACCGATATGGAAATCACCGTCAAGGAAATTCTCAAACTGAAAAAAGAACTGTATACCATCCTGTCCGAGCACACCGGGAAACTGTACGAAACCATCGAAAAAGATTCAGATCGCGACTACTGGATGACGGCACAGGAAGCCAAAGAATACGGGCTTCTGGACGAAGTATTGGTCCGACATAAAAAATAATCATTCATCGGAAAAAACAACCGGTTTTATCCGAAAACAGGATAATTCCGGCATGATGATTGTCTTATCCTTTTATGATGGTCTGTTGACATTCCGTGTCGGTAAAAACCGATCACCGGAAAGGGACAATTGATACAACCAAAATTAAGTGAATGAGTAACGCAAACACCCGAAACGGCCTCGATCGCTGCTCTTTCTGCGGCAGAGATCGACGCAACGTTAATGTTTTGATTGCCGGTATTTCCGGCCATATTTGCGACAATTGTGTGGAGCAAGCTTCCGCAATCGTCGACGAGGAAATGAAAAAACAAGGCAAGCTTGATTTGGGAAACATCAAGTTGATGAAACCCGCGGAAATAAAGATTTTCCTCGACCAATATGTTATCGGACAGGACGAAGCCAAAAAATTCCTCTCCGTGGCGGTGTACAATCATTATAAACGATTGATGCAACCCAAACACGCCAAGGACGAAGATGAGGTGGAGATCGAGAAGTCGAACATCATTTTGGTGGGCGAAACGGGAACCGGAAAAACGCTGTTGGCGCGCACCATTGCACGTATGTTGCATGTGCCGTTCAGCATTGTCGACGCCACGGTATTGACCGAAGCGGGCTATGTGGGCGAAGACGTGGAAAGTATTTTGACTCGTTTGTTGCAAGCGGCCGATTACAACGTGGACGCAGCCGAAAAAGGGATTGTGTTTATCGACGAATTGGACAAGATTGCCCGTAAAAGCGATAATCCCTCGATCACCCGCGATGTTTCGGGCGAAGGCGTTCAACAGGGATTGCTCAAATTGCTCGAAGGTTCGGTGGTAAACGTTCCTCCGCAGGGCGGACGCAAGCATCCCGAGCAAAAGATGATTGCCATCGATACCAAAAACATATTGTTCATTTGCGGAGGCGCATTCGACGGTATCGATCGCAAGATTGCCCAACGCCTCAATACACGCGTGGTGGGCTATAACAACACCAAGGAAACGGAACAAATCGACCGGAGCAACATGCTGCAATACATTGCACCGCAGGATCTCAAATCGTTCGGATTGATTCCCGAAATCATCGGTCGATTGCCGGTGCTCACTTATCTGCATCCGCTCGATCGTCATGCGTTGCGAAACATCTTGACCGAGCCGAAAAACGCGCTCATTAAACAATATCGTAAGCTTTTTCAAATGGACGGAATCAAGATCGAATTTGACGATGACGTGCTCGATTTGATCGTCGATAAAGCCGTTGAATTCAAACTCGGCGCACGGGGCCTGCGTTCCATTTGCGAAGCCATCATGACCGACGTAATGTTCGATATGCCGACCGCCGGGGAAAAGGAGATAACCATTACCCGCGAGTACGCGCTCGAAAAACTCGAAAGAGTGAGCGCCAACAAACTGAAAGCGGCGTAAATAATGAATAAAGAACAATGAATAGTGAATAATTACCGCGTTTATCGGCGGTAATAAAAGTCGGAACAACCTTATTGGTTATTCCGACTTTTGTTTTTTCGGTTGCGTTCCGGTATACGCTAATGTCACGTCAACGGTATTTTGTCGGTACAGTCTCCAAGAGACGGCATAATATGTCGTCCCGTCGGGACTCGGTCATGGTTTTTCGGTTCATTCCCGGGATTAACATCCCGATTACGGTATACCGTCCCTCCGGGACTTTACGGCCGACAAAAGTCGGATGTGACACCGGAAGTCATTTTCCGGTTTTATTCACCCTCCATCTTACCAAAAAAGGCATTATATTTGTGCATTTATCCAAAACATAACGATCATGACAGTATTGGAAAAAAAGAAATTCAGATTGATACGTGCCATTATAAACGATACGGACGAAAAAAGAGTTGCCGAAATCGAAAAAATTTATAAAAAACTTTCGAAGCAAGAAAAACTGTCGTTTATGTGCTCTCTCGACGAATTAAGAGAATGTTTAGACCTACAAGAAAAAGACTTAGCAGAAGGGAAAATTGAACTTATACCGCACGAACAGCTCAAAAGAAAGGCTATATTATGAGAATTAAATGGTTTCCCAATGCCATTAGAGATATAAACGGGTTGTACGAATACTATGCCGAAAAAAGTTTGCATGCCTCATCATCCATATACAACAACATATTGGATGATATTGATTTGTTGTCCGTAAATCCTTATATTGCCGCCGTTGAACCGTTATTGGAAGATAAACCGAAAGGATACCGTTCGTATATCGTATCCAAAGGAAAGATTAAAATCGTCTACTACGTAGAAAATGACATCATACACATAGCTCGTATTTGGGCGTGTCGCCAAAACCCCAAGAAACTTAAATCCTCGCTCACATAACGAAAACGTTATTCACTGTTCATTATTCACTATTCATTATAATTCTCTTTCTTGTCTCGAATTTTCGGATATATTTCGCGCTCCGGCGCACCGTTACGCCAAGGGTTGGCACACGATATGATGCAAGCCTCGAACGATTGGAACCCCGATCGTTCGGATGTTGCGGAATTGCCGCATGCGTTGTTGAGCGCTTCGTTATTGCATACCACTGCCGAATCGATCAACGAAACGCTTCCGTATACTTGCTCCGATTTAGGATTGACGATTACCGCCGACGCGCGGATCGACAACCGCGACGAATTGTCGCCCGTACTCGGATTGACCGACAACGCGCAAACGGCCGACAGCATTTACATTCTACACGCTTACCGAAAATGGGGTAAGGATTGCGGTAAACATTTGATCGGCGATTATGCTTTTGCAATTTGGGACAGCCGAAACCGCGAACTCTTTTGCGCACGCGATTTCATTGGCGCACGTGCGTTATTTTATTACGCCGACCGCGACAAGTTTATTTTTGCCACCGAACCCAAAGTAATTCTTGCTTCCGGCGAAGCTCCGACACAACTTACCGAAGATTGGATCGCCAACATCCTCGTGGGCGTGTATCCCGCCAAAGATCAAGCGCCGTTCGAACAAATGAAAAAACTGCCGCCGGCGCATTACTTGACGGTAACGCCCGAAAACATCCGGTTGGAGCAATATTGGGATTTGGACGTAACACGCGAAATACGCTACAAACGGGAACAAGACTATTACGACCACATGCGTGCATTGATCGAACAAGCCGTACGCCGATGCACTCGCTCGGCCTTTCCCGTGGGCGCCGAACTCAGCGGCGGGTTGGACTCGTCCGGTATTGCCGCTTTTGCGCATGCGGAATTGAAAAAACGCGGCGAGGAATTAAGCACCTTCTCGCATGCTCTGCCCGATTGGGCATTAGGCAAGGTTTATCCGTTCGAAGACGAAAAGCAATTTATCGAATCGCTTTGCGCCCACGCGGGCATCACGCGAAAACATTACATTTACGCCGAGGGCAAAGGCATTTTGGACGAATTTCGCTTATGCAACCAACGATTCGATTACCCTACGGGATACACGTTACCGATTTTTTGCGATGCGTTATACGAAAAAGCGCAAGCCGAAAACGTTAAAGTGTTGCTCTCGGGCTTTCCCGGTGACGAGTTGGTGACGAGCCACGGAGCGGAATTCTACAACGAATTATTTCACAATCGTCGATTTCACACGATGTGGCGTGATATGCACCAACGCCGAGACCAAAGACTCTTCAAAACCGGATATGCGTTTACGGTAAAAATGATGCTGCATTATACTCCCGGTATATACCGGTTGCTGAAAGGCCAACCCGAACCCGAGGTAAATTGGCGCGACAACAGTTTCCGTTGCGTGGTAACCACCGACGAATATGCCGAGCGAATGCGCTTACGCGAACGATTGTTCGAAACCACCACGTATCCGACATTCAACAGCGTTCGCGCGCGCGAAAAAGTTCGTATTACCGAAACCTTTGTATGCCACCGATTGGAACAATGCGCTGCGCATGCGGCATATTACGGATTGGAATATCGAAATCCTTTTGCCGATCGCACTCTGTCGGAATATATATTGGCGCTGCCGTCCGAAATAAAAGTACGGAACCGATTTGCACGCTATCCATACCGCATGGCCGTTGCCGGTATCGTGCCCGAAGACGTTCGTTGGCGAACCTCCAAAGCGGGTGCTACTATTCCCACGGTGATGTTACGTATTATCGCCGACAATGACCGACTTGACGACTTACTTCGAAATGTCGCCGACCGGAACATTTTTCCTCCGCACATTGATCTTTCGAAAATGTACGATATCAAGCAACGATTGGACAACAAACAATTGAAAGACGCCGTTTACCCGCATTCGTTTTATGCCGCATGGATGCTAAGAAATGAATTACGGTTTATGTGCTGACTAAAACCAATCTTTTTATTTTTGTCAACAAAAAACATCTGTTTGTCAAAAAAAATAACTCTCCGAAAATATTTTCGTATAAATATAATACATTCATTTTAACTGGTAAAAAACATTCGACATTTTTTTTTGTTTGGGAATATATGTACTTTTGTTCGATTTACGTAAAGAGAATATTATGCATGATATCTATCATATACAGGGCGAAATGAAAGAGGAAATAAATCATAAAACAAAAAAAGTTTGGGAGGCTCCAAAGTTGGATATTTTAGATGCGCGAAAAACGAAAGGGGGATGTTGCGTTGAGCTTAGTGAGACTACTGATTATGATCCTGATGGTGAAAATATGTTATCATGATAATATAAATTGTTTATAGATTTTTGGATATGAAAAGAATTATACTCTCGCTTTTTCTTGTATGTTGTTATAACATTCAATATGGGCAAAGTTGGTTAAATACTAAACATTCTTTTGGAGGAACTGGTCAATCCTTTGTTGAAGAAATGATTATGGATCCCACGGGTGCAACATACGTTGCCGGAAATTTTGTTGGGCAATTAACTCACGGCTCGGGCATTTCAATTACTTCAAATGGTTATAGTACTACTCCCCCCGTTAATAATACAGGAGACATATTTCTTGCTAAGAATAATGATCAAATGAATGAGCAATGGTTCGTATCGATTAATAGTAGCGGTACTGAAGGAGCTCCTAAGATAGCTTTTGCAAAAAATGGCAATATATTAGTAGCCGGAGCTTTTTCCAATACTTGTTTTTTCGGACCAAATCCAACAGATACCTTGATATCATCTACCGGCAATAGTTTGTTTTTAGCTATGTATAATTCCAATACAGGCGCATTAATGTGGAAATACGCAATTCTCAGAGGTTTAGCAACTGCCAAAAAAGTAGGAAGTTTAGCTGTAGATAAAGACGGTAACATCTTAGTCGGAGGTTCCACACCGGGAAATGCTAAATTTTATGGAAAACAGGGAGCTTCTACAACTAACATAGCAGGAAATACCGGTTTTATGGCTAAATTTTCTCCAGAAGGAGAATTTTTGTGGGAAATTACTTTCAATGCTCCGGGCAGTAACACTGCCGGTAATGTTTTAGGAATTGTAACATCCGAAGATCATTACTATTTGGTTAGCCAAACCATAACAGCATCACCAGGTAC
>JAVBNP010000027.1:0-14783 GCA_031551455.1 Bacteroidales bacterium
CCTTACGTTGCGGACAGTCGGTCGGTATGCCGTGGTAATTCCCGCGAATGCCCCAATACGCATTTTTATAGATTTGATTGATGGTTGCGTCGGAAGTCTCGAATTGCCCGGTCGTTACCATTTCGTTGTAGATTACTTTTCCTTCAAAGTCGTTGACGGTCGGCGTCCCGGGATAACCTGTTATTTCGACGAAACGAAAGCCGTGGTAGGTAAACGTTGGTTCCCAAACCTCCGTATCGGCACCTTTCAACGTATACCAATCGGTCACCAAAGCATCACGCAAATTATCCGTATATAATGTGCCATCCGAGTTGAGCGCTTCGGCAAACCGCAGTTTCACTTTGTCTCCCGTCTTTCCTTTCACTTTCATTTGCAGCCGTCCCACCATGTTTTGTCCCATGTCGAGAACGTACATTCCCGGTTTCGGCTGTGCAATGGCAACGGGTCGCAGTGTTTCCATTACTTTGGAATTGAGGGCAAGTTGCGCTTCCAATCTGCCGCCCGGCGCCTCGACCGATTCAACTTGCATCCATTTGTTGTCATCGAATCCGGCGGTATTCCAACCCGGCATTTCTTTCAATGCATCATATTCTTCGCCGTCATATTCGTTGTTGGCTTGTATAGGTCCGTCGACCGTCATTTTCCACGAGTCGTCGCTGGTTACGATTTGTCGGTTTCCATCGGGATATTCGAGTTCCAATTGCAAAATCATCCTCGGAAACCCGAAATGTCGCAAATATGTTAAATGCGGAGCAAAGTAGCGTCCGTTTCCGAGGATCACGCCGACGGCATTTTTACCCGAGTTCAATGCATCGGTAACATCAAAAGTATTGTATTTGACGACTTTCGTGTATTCGGTGAGCGCCGGCGACAATTCCCGGTCGCCGATCTTTTTTCCGTTAACATACAATTCGTAAAGTCCCAACCCCGAAACATAAACTGTTGCTTTTACCGGTTTTTGACCGGCGTCGAATTCTTTTCGAAGATATCTTGCGGACAAGCGGGTGTGCATTTTGGTTTTATCGAACACATCGCCCGGGAACATTTTATCCAATCCGATCCATCGGGCTTGCCAATCCGACGGATTCATAAATGCCATGGTCCACGAAGCCGGTATGCTCCAAGCGGATGTTCCTTTATTGGTGGTTGCTTTTACTTTCCAAAAGCATTCCATGCGGCTTTCCAATTTTTTTCCTGCATACGGAACAAACACCGAAGCATCGGATGCCGTTTTTTGAGAATCCCATAAATCACCTTCGTCGGCGTTCAGTTTTTCGAGCGATGAGGCCACCAAAATTTGATAATGCGTTTGTTGTATATCCCTGCCGTCGGAAGTTATTTCCCAGCTCAATCTAGGCGCCGGAAGATCGATGCCTTGCGGGTTGGTCAACAGTTCGCATCGCGGGTTGATTACGTTGACGGTCGGCTTCGTGCCGCAACCGGCCAATAAGCAGAGCAAACAAATGATCGACGGGATATTTTTCATGATGCAAATAATCTGTTTTTTGAAAAGCTTCTATTTATTTATTCCATTTAAGACTTGCTTCGATATTTACTAATGGGGTATCGGGGCCGGGTTCCGATTGGCCGATCAATCCGCCGTCGGCATATAAGTAATCCCGCATTTTTCCGATTGCCGTTTCTATTTCTTTCACGCTGCCGTGGGGCAATATTTGTTGACGGCACAATTCGCCCCAAAAAGTAATCCTGCCTTTGCATTTTTCGGATACCTTTTCGACGCCCATGCACCATACTTGACTGTTAACGGCATCAATGCCGATTTCGACCAATTCGTCGTACAGGTCGTAAATATAACCGTCGCTGTGCATAAATACAAATTTACCCGCGGATTTAATCCTGTTAATAAGCCTTTGGTAAACGGGTTTGAACAGCTTTCGCCACGAATCGGGCGATATGAGCAACGATCGTTGCGACCCCCAATCGTCGGCCAAAACCACGGCGTCGATATCCGTTTTAAGGATCATGTCGAGGTAAGCGGTGTAGTAATCTTCGATCATGTCACGCAGCATGAAGAATTCCTTGCTTTCTTCGAGAATGTCGAGATACAGATTAATGGTTCCCCGTACGAATTGCATTCGTTCGAATATGATGATCCATCCGCCCAAAATAAAATGATCGGGATGATGGTCAATGAATGTTCGAATGTCTTGCAGCTGTGATTCTTTGTTCGGCAGCAGATGTTTGGGCGTCTTGTAGTCGTATATTTTGCGGATATCGTCGAGCACGGGTCGTTTCACTTCGCCGACGATTCCGCGTTGTCTGCCTTCCCAACCGGAGCCCCAAGTATCGACAAACGATCCGATTTCGTAATGACGCGGATCGGAACTCAAATCTCCGAATCCTTGGTTCGGAGCCGAAAGAATATCAAGGTTTGCCTCTTTGATAAGCTTGTCGAGCGCGTCGCCGTATTTCAGTTTTGTGGCGGGTAATGTCCAAAAATCGATCGGAATTCTGTCCGGTTTTTCGAATTTGAGCGTCTTGATGACTCTCTCTTTACTTGTCATCATGGTTTAACGTTTTTAAGTTTTTTTGTAAAGTTGCTTTATTACGGCAAAAAGAATCAATGCCAATGCCGCCAGCGGAACAAAGAGGCTGATCCGTTGATTTGACATATCCGCAAGGATTCCCATAAGCGGAGGAAGCAAGGCTCCTCCGGCAATACCCATGACCATCAGCCCGGATATTTCGTTGGCATACTCCGGTTTGTGCTGCATGGCAAGCGACAAAACAACGGCAAATACGTTGGCTGCGGCCAGTCCCGTAACGGCAACGCCGATCATTATACTCAACGAATTGTCCATAGCAATGAGAAATCCGGACGAAAGCAGTGCAATAATCAAAGAGACAATGAGATATTTTGTCGGAGATATTCGGGTAAGTATCATCGCTCCGACAAAAGAAGCAATCGTTCGTGCGGCATAGTATAAACTGCATCCGAGTCCGCCTTTATCCAGCGGCATGCCGCAACACTCTTTTAAATATTTGGGAATTGCGGTCATCAAACATATTTCGAATCCGACGATAAGGACAATGATACAGAAACATACGAACAGATATCGATCTTTCAGCAAAGAAAATATCGATTGTCGGTTATTGATCGTCGACTCTTCTTCTTCTCGAGCAATGGAGGTTAACAACAGCCAAATAAAAGCAATCAATGACGCGGCCGCATATGCGTAAAATACGAGTCGCCAATTTCCGAATTGTCTCGTGAAAAAGGCAATTAATAAAGGACCTGCCAGAGAAACGATTGCTTTGACGAACTGTCCGAAAGTAATGGAACTTGTCATTCGTTCTTCCGAAACGATGTTTTTCAACAACGGATTGACGGATACTTGCAGTATCGTATTGCCGATACCCAATAGCGCAAACGATAACAAGATGATCGGGAACGAATAACCGAATGCGGGAATAAACAACGCCGCGGTTGTTACGGCTAAACTTATGAGAACGGTATTCTTTCTGCCGATCCTTCTCATAAGTACGGATGTCGGTATCGAAAGTAAAGCGAACCAAATCATCGCCATGCTCGGTATGAGATTGGCCGTTTTATCGTTCAGCGCAAAGTCCTCTTTTACGGAACCCGTCGATACTCCCGCGATGTCGATGAAACCCATGATCGCGAAGCAGAAGAAAACGGGGAGCAGTTTTGAGAGTCGGGGCTTCCCAATGGCGTTCATAGTTTGTATTTAAGAAAAAACGGCAACGCACTTTTCATGTACGTTGCCGTCGATTGATGTTTATTTCACCAGAAACTCGTAATTCCCGGAGTTTATTTGGAATACGGCATAGTCGCCTTCCATTTTCATGAACTTTACTCCTTCGGACGACGTTGCTTTTTTGCCGCTTTCCGTTACCGATTTTTCATCGGAAGCGGGAATGTATACGGTAGCTGTGGTATTGCAGGGAACGGTTATACTCCATGAGAAAGAATCGCTGGTTTTTCTCCACGCACTTTTGATCTCTCCGTGAACGGATTGGTAAGACGCCGTTACGAAATCCAAACCCGCAACGGGATACGGTTGCATTTTGATTTGTTTGAAACCGACATTCGTCGAAGCGTTTTGTATGCCGGCCAAATATTCGTAAAACCAAACAATGACGTCACCCAGCAACATCACGTGATTTTGCGAGTTCATGGCGGGATTGGCGGTATTTCCGTTCCACAGTTCCCAAATGGTGGTGGCTCCGTTTTCGGCCATGTAACCCCAGCTCGGATAAGTGCGGTTGGTGGCAATTTTGAAAGCAAGATCAACATTTCCGTAATCGGTCAGCCCGCGCATGAGCCATTGGATACCCACCAACCCGGTGCTCACGTGTCCGCCGAATTCGTTCACCGTTTTGTCCACGATGTTTTTGAATACCTTGTCTTTGTATTGATCAGGCACCATACCGTAACTCAAAGACAACAGATTGGCCGTTACCGTATTGTTGCTGTATTGCCCCGTTTCTTTGTTGAGGAATTTATTGTTGTACGCATCTTTCACAACCACGGCTTCTTGTGCGAAGGCTTTGGCATCGTCCGATTTGCCGAGAACATTGGCGAAGCGTTCCAACAGACACAACATTCGATAGTAGAACGTGGTTCCCAATACGGCAGCGTCGGTGATTCGCGAAGGATCTTTCGAGTGAATCAACTCCGGCGATTCGGGAGGCATGCACCAGTCGCCGTATCGATCTTTGGGCATGATGTTGTCCACCATGTACTTTTCGCGCATGTACTTCTTCCATTTTTTCATGGAATGGTAGTGTTTTGCCATCGGTTCCTTGTTGCCGTATTGTTCGTACAACATGTTGGCGATGATAACGTAAGCGCCCGGCCAAGTCATGTTATCGCTGTATACGCTCCAATAATTGGGCGCTACGTCGGGAACGCTTCCGTCTTCGCGTTGCGCTTCTTCAATATCGTCGAGCCATTTGGAGTACAAATTGTTGATGCCGAAAATGAAGCTTTCACCGTGCGAGCCGACGGCACGATCGCCCAACCAACCCATTCGTTCGTCACGTTGCGGGCAGTCGGTGGGCATGCCGCGATAATTGCCGCGAATACCCCAGTATGCGTTTTTGTAAATTTGATTGATGGTTGCATCGGAAGTTTCAAATTTCCCGGTGGTTTCCATTTCGTCATATAGCACTTTTCCTTCAAAATCGTTGACGGTAGGAGTTCCCGGGAAACCGGTTATTTCCGCGAAACGAAATCCGTGGAAAACAAAGAACGGTTCCCAAACTTCCGTGTCGGATCCTTTTAACGTATATTTGTCGGTAACCAGCGCGCTGCGCAGGTTGTCCATATACAATGTACCGTCGGGTTTCAACGATTCCGCAAAACGCATGGTTACTTGGTCGCCTGCTTTACCTTTTACTTTCAAGGCAAGTCGGCCCACCATGTTTTGTCCCATGTCGAGAATGTACGTTCCGGGTTTAATTTGTGTAATGGCAACGGGTTTTAGCACTTCCATTACCTTGATGTTCGGATTCAGTTGTGCTTCCAATTTTCCGCCCGGCGCTTCGACCAATTCGGCCTGCAGCCATTTGCCGTCATCGAATCCGGCGGTGTTCCAACCCGGCATTTCTTTCAATGCATCATATTCTTCGCCGTCATACTCATTGTTGGTAATGATCGGTCCGTCGGCCGTCACTTTCCACGAATCGTCGCTGATCACGGTTTGTTTGCTGCCGTCGGCATATTCGAGTTCCAATTGCAGAATCATTTTGGGAAAGCCGAAATGACGAGCAAAGGGAAAGCGAAACGAGAAATAACGTCCGGTTCCCAACGTAACACCCCCGGCATTTTTTCCCGTGGTTAACGCATCGGTAACATCAAAGGTGTTGTATTTTACCGATTTCGTGTAGTCGGTAGGCGTCGGTGCGAGTTCTTGGTCGCCGATGGTTTTTCCGTTGAGATACAGCTTGTATACGCCCAATCCCGAAATATAAAGCGTGGCTTTGGTCGGTTTTTGCGAAGCATCGAATTCTTTTCTGAAATATCGAGCCGCCAAACGGGTTTTTTCTTTCAATACGTCGTTTTTGAAACTCTTATCCAATCCAGTCCATTTGGCTTGCCAATCCGACGGATTCATGAATGCCGTGGTCCACGAAGCAGGCGTACTCCATGAAGATGTTCCCTTGTTGGTAGTTACTTTCACTTTCCAGAAACATTGCATGCGGCTTTCCAATTTTTTCCCCGCGTACGGAACAAATACCGAAGCGTCGGAAGCCGTTTTTTGCGAATCCCACAAGTCGCCTTCGTCGGCATTCAATTTTTCGAGCGACGAAGCAACCAAAATTTGATAATGCGTTTGTTGTATATCCCTGTCGCCGGACGTGATTTCCCAACTTAATCGGGGTGCCGGCAGGTCGATGCCTTGCGGATCGGTCAGCAATTCGCATCGCGGGTTGGTTACGTTAATGGTCGACTTTGTGCCGCAACCGGCAAAAAAACAAAGGAGACAAAATATCAAACAAGTATTTTTCATGGCGGTAATTAATAAAGATAAAATGGGTTAACGAGTTATTTAGCAAAGATAAGCCAAAAAAACATGCAACAATATATTTTTCATAAACAAAATTTACGCAACCGCCGGCGTAACATACTCCCCGTGAACTTCGAGATGAACAAGAATCGGGTGTTAAAGATTCCTAATGTTAAGCTTTTATTTGATCGTAGTTCAACATTTCTTTAATGTCGTTCATGCTTTTATAACAAGTCATATCTGCTTGTACGGGAACAACCGAAATGTATTGGTTCATCAAAGCCCATTCGTCGGTATCGTCGGCTTCCGGTTCTTCGTTGAAGAATTCGCCCGTCAGCCAGTAATATTCATGATTGTTGGGATCAATGCGGTGATCAAACTCTTCTTGCCAATATCCGCGCGTTTGCCGACAAACGCGTATTCCTTTAATTTCGGAGGTGGGGATTTTGGGAATGTTAACATTCAAGCAGGTTCCCCGACGCAATCCGTTTTTCAAGATGCTTTCGGTGATTTCCTTCACATAAGGGATGTAAGGATTGAAATCGGCTTTGGGCGAGTGATCAAGCAATGAAAATCCGATGGCGGGAATATCGTACATGCAACCTTCGATGGCCGCCGCCATGGTTCCGGAATAGAGCACGCTGGCCGATGAATTGGCGCCGTGGTTAATACCGGTCAACAACAGGTCGGGATGACGATCGATTAATTTGTTGAGCGCTATTTTTACGCAATCGACGGGTGTTCCGTTGCATGTGTACATGGTGAATCCCGGTTCGTCCGTATGTTTTTCGATGCGTATGGGTACTTTTACGGTGATGGCGTGCGACATGCCCGATCGTCCTTCGGTGGGAGCCACTATCAGCAAGTCGCCGTACGGACGAGCGGCTTCGATGAGCGCTTGCAATCCACCCGCGCGATAACCGTCGTCGTTGGCGATTAATATGAGAGGCCGCTTATTGTTCATGTTTATGATGTTTGATTTTCGGATTGCGTATGTCGGCTGTTTTTAGATGCAACGCCGATAAGGAAAACCCACCGCGACGTATCGGGATGATACCGTTCCGGTGGGTTTTGTGTCTCTTCTAACCCAATTGATGACGGGAACAAAGATACGAAAAATTTATCGGTTTTCAATCGGAAAAAGCAGAAAAATATTTTTACCTGTAAGTTTTTATAATTCAGCAAATAATGACTCTTTCTTACATCATGCGGCGTATTTTAACGTGAAAAATATACGAATACTTGAAATGTTTGCGTTATTTGTCCGGATATTGCAAAAATGATTGAAAACATCTCGATTTTCGAAAAAATCCTTTCGATAGGGTTTTGTAACTTGCGGTCGTGAATCAACGTATAAAATTAAAATACCCGAATTTGAAAAGCATAAAGATCATATTGCCGATATATTTGTCGATGATGATGTCGATCGGTTACGGGCAATGTCATATCGACACGAAATCCTTTAAGCCGGGCGAAGTAATAACGTATAATGCTTACTACAATTGGGGCTTCATATGGCTTCACGCGGGCGAAGTGGAATTCAACGTTACGTCAAAAACATATGAGGGTCGTGAAGTTTATCATTTATACGCTTACGGAAAGTCCTTTAAATCATACGATTGGATTTTTAAGATCCGCGAAAAATACCAGTCGTACATTGATCCCGAGACTCAAATGCCGCTTTGGTACGAACGCGACGTTACGGAAGGCGATTACACCGCCTTTGAGGACTATAAGTTTGATTATTCGAACAAACAAATCCGCACTTATGTGCAGAAACGCAGTAACCCCGGAGTAAAAGGGGCGTTGCCGTTGACGCCTTGTTTGTTTGATGTCATGTCGGCCGTATATTATTTCAGAAGCGTCGATTTCAACCGATACAACGTCGGGGATAAAATTCCCATCGATATGATTCTCGACAGCGAGGCATATCACTTATACATCCGTTATTTGGGGAAAGAAGAAGTCAAAACCCGAGATAAAACGAAATACAAGTGCATCAAGTTCGCCATTCAAATGGTTGAAGGCACCATATTCAAAGGAAACGAAGACGCTGTTATTTGGGTTACCGACGATGAGAATAAGGTGCCCGTCATTGTGGAAGCAAAAATTCTTGTCGGATCGGTAAAAGCCATTTTGAACACCACGGAAGGGTTGAAACATTGATGCGGGACAAGTACAAGATCTGTTCTTTCCGCAAACCGGCTACGGTTATAAATATGAATGCCGTAAAATATTTACGCGCAATGATATGCGTATTTTGATTTTGAGATATGCATATCATTGCGCGCAAAATATCGAAAAACCGGTTGAAATTCTTTTTCGCCCAATTAAGTTGCGCCTTCGGCGCGCTGATTATATTGCGTTCATTTGGTTTCCCGAGGCGTTGCCATCGGGCTGAATTAAGTTAGCCTTTCAGGCTGACACATTTTCGTTAATCGGGCTGAAAGCCCGGTTTAATTCAGCCCGATGGCAACGCTTCGGGAAAAAAGAAATCCGTTAAAACATACTTACGTCCCGGAGGGACAGTTTAATTTTTTAAACAGGCTCTAATATTCGCAGGTTATTGTCTTACGATTTGGGCTTATCCGTTTTGAGGATGTAGAATGCCAAAAAGATGACATATACAAGGCATAGTCCCAAAAGCGACATGGCAACCATTAAACCCGAATAATCGGTCATAATACCCACTATCGGAGGAATTACGCCGCCGCCGCAAATACTCATAATCATCAATCCCGATAATTCGTTGGCGCGTTCGGGTAAATACTCCAATGCGGCCGAGAAGATGAGCGGAAATATAGCTGCGGTGAACAATCCGATGCAGAAAATAGCGGCTCTGCCGAAATTGAAACTCGGCGCAAAATACAATCCGATGAAAGCAAGTACCGATAAAAATGCACAATACAGAAGCAATTTCTTCCCCGACATTTTATTCAAAATAATGACACTCAAAAACCGGCCGACCGTCAAAGCGGCAAAATAGACGCTGATTTCCCGGGTGGCGTCGCTGACGCTGAATGACGCTTCCATGTATTTGGCGATGTTGGTGTTCATGCCCACATCGAAACCAACCATCAGAAATGTGCCGAGTACAAACAGAGCCACCTTCTTGTCTCCCAATAATTTCCATGTACTTGCAACACTTGCTTTTCCCGTATTGCCGGTTTCCTTAATACCGGTAAAATACAACCAAATCAATGAAATGAATGAAATGATGAGATATACCCAATATATCAACGTCCAATTTCCGAATTTGTCGGCACAATATGCGGCGATAACCGGTCCCAACATACCTGCTACGGCTTTGACGAATTGTCCCAACGTCATGTTTCTCGACAGCTTTTCGGGTGGTGATACATCTTGTATTAAAGGATAAGCCGATACTTGGATAATGGAGTTTCCGATACCCAACAACGTAAACGAAATCAACATACCGGAGTAACTGTATGAAATCAGTGGTACCGCCATACTTACGGCAAAGAATAAAATTCCGATGCAAGCGGCAAACTTTTTACCTTTCTTGTCTTGAAAAATGCCGACGGGAACGGATAAAAGCGCAAACCAAACGAAAGCCATAAGGGTTAACATTTGGGTAAGCGTACTGCTCAAGCCGAGTCCTTTTTGAGCGTAATGGGTTGCGAGTCCCACGATATCTCCGAATCCCATTACATAGCAGGCCATGAGTACGGGAAGAGCTTTCACGAAAGAGTACTGTTTCATGCTTTTTGATTTATTGATTTGATTTGTTTATGAAAATGTTTGTTTTCGGTTCGGAAGGTACAACTGGTGGTCGACGGAGATCGGTTAATTAATAATCCGGAAGACGAGGCAATTTTTCGTTTCGTTTCACCGCTTCGTCGTATTGTTTTTCCAGTTCGGGACTCATGCGGGCCTTTTGCACCCAATCGTCACTTCCGTATACGCCCGCTTTACCGTAATCAAACGGTTTAAATCCGATTTTCTTCGCCACGGAAGTTTTTTTGAATCGGAAATCGAATTTTTCGGGATTTTCGAACAGTGGATTGGCAATGACGGAATGTTGATCTCTGCCGAGTTTTTGCCAATCGGCAAACGACATGCCGCAAAAATCGGGTTGTTTGGTTCGCGTATCCCAATAACAGTTATAATCGATTTTTACGTTGGCTTTTACCCAACTGTCTTTTCGCATGTTCAAATACATGATTCCCTCGTTGCAATAGATGATGTTGTTGGTAAACGTAAACGATAAATGTTCTTCGGGGCGCGATAACTGCATTTGCGAACGAACATTGAATGCGAAAATGTTATTGCGAATGATGTTTTCTTTGCCGTAATGTTGGTGGAATCCCGCATTTTTACATGCGTACACCAAATTGTTCTCCAACACTATTTTGTATGCACCCTCGTCGGTATACAACCCCCAGCCGCCGTAATTGAACGAATAAATGTGGTGTATCAGATTGTTTCTCACGGTAGTTCCTTCCGAAGCGCCGAGCAGATATACTCCGCCCATGTCGCATAATTCGCCCCAACCGAGATGATGAATGTGGTTGAATTCGATTTTGTTGCGTTTGGAAGGGCTATGCCCGTACCCCCATACCCATCCCACCGATATTCCGGTATATCGAAAATCAGCTATTTCATTGTGTGTAATATTATTGTCGCTTCCGTGAAAGATGATGATACCCGCGGCGCTCGGAAAAACAAAACCTCCGTGATGAATAATGTTGTTGTGTATCGTGATGCGACGTGTTAACAACGAGGTATCCGTTATTTCCATGGAGTTGGTCGGTTGGTTCATGTCGCCGATTTTGATGCCGCCACCGCCCAAATCGTGCAACCGACAATGTTCCATTTTCGAATCGGAACAAGCTTTTCGAAACCAAACGGTATGCAAACCCGTGTGGGCAAAGTCGCAATTAAAAAAGCGAATGTTACGCGCATAATCGAGCATCACCGCAGCATCGACGTCGGCTGCCGCCTGCAACGCTTCGTTACCGCTTACGGGCGTCCGATACCCGGAAACCTCGAATCGAAGATTTTCGAATCGGATATACTCCACGGGTTGGTCCTTGCTGCCTTCCATTGTGATGAAATGCTCGCTCACGGGAGCCAAGCAATGCGTATTATCCGGTGTTTCCCCGGGCATGGGGATGTAATATAAATAACCGTCGCGTTGCAGAAACCATTCTCCGGGAGCATCCAATGCTTTTCGGTAATTTTCGACGATATAGCGACTGTTCTTGTCGATTTTGTTCCACGATTGCATCGCTTTCCCCGTCAAGTATACGGCAGTGTCTTTGACACTCAGTCGTCTCGGATACTTGCGGGTGTTATCCCAATTGTGGTAAAACACAATCAAAACATCGCTTAATTCATTCGGATCCAAATCCTTCAATAGTTGAACGGCGTCTTCGCGAAAAATTATTTTCTGACAGGCAAATTCGGGAATACGTTCACCCGTCGAGTCGAGTATGGTTTCATCCACGCGTTTTACTTGATTGAATTCGCCGCGATTGGGTGTTTGCGCTCGAAAACGTCGTTCCCCGTTGATATACAATTGTTCGAAATAAAATCCGTATTTTGCCGTTTCGGGGATATATACGCGCCATAATTCGGGATTGACGACCTCGAAACGATCAATTTTTATACCTCCGTAGAATACGGGACGCGCATCGGATCGACCTCGGTAAATTATCGGAGACTTTTTGGTTCCCGCATCTTGCGGCGACAACATCAACGGACGATCCGAATAATATTCCCCTTGCATCACCTCAACGAATACGGTGTCGTTGATCGCATTTTGTTGACGTAATTCGCGTATTTTGTCACGCGCTCCCCTTAACGAAGCAAGAGGTCGCTCTTTTGTTCCCGGGTAAAGATCATTTCCGCCGGGCGATACGTAAACATGGAGGCCGTCGGCTTTTGCCGACCAAAGTGAACCGATAAACAGCAGAATACAGATATAATGAATTTTTTTCATGGCTTTATGTTGTGTTGCTTGGGATGCTTGCTTTTTCGGAATTCGGGAAACAATCATATATTAATCGACTCGGAATTAACCGAATTGCAAAACTCGACCATGTGTTGCGCCCGAATTATTTTTAAGTACCAAAGATAGGAAAAAACTTATATTGGAACATCGGGCCGGCAAAATTTCAGAAAAATGCCGATTTTGTTCCCGGTGATTTGCCGAATGTAATTGCCGAAAAACAAAACCCCGCTTGCTCGGCGGGGTCGGGATCTTTACATATCGACACTTAATGTTTATGGGGCAATAATTTCGTTAATCTTGTCTTCCAATGCCTTTCCCATCAGGTTTTTTGCAATGATCACACCGTCGGGATCAATCAACAGCGTGGTCGGAAACCCGTATATGTTATAGTTTTTGACAATATTATCGGTATCGTCGGATACTATTTGGGGCCAAGTAACGGCATATTTCTCCGTTATCTCTTTTGCCGCGTCGAGCGTGCTGTGGCCCAAAATTCCCACAAATTCCAATTTGGATCTGTCCGATTTGTCGTACAAGGCTTTGAGGGTCGGTAACTCATGTATGCAGGGAGCACACCACACGGCCCAAAAATCCAACAGCAGATATTTTCCTTTGTATTGATCCGGGGTGATGATTTCGTTGGTCCGGAAATCTCGACCTTCGAAAGGAAGCGTTTTGAATCCGATTTGCGTGGAATACAGCTGGCTTGACGGTAGGTCGGTTTTTTCCAACATCAAAACGTTTTTATTCCGATTGACTCCTTTGATTTTATAATTGGTTCCTTTAATCGTAAGGTATTCGTCGTTCGAAACGGCACTTTCCAAGTTCACTTTTTCCCCGTTTCTCAAATTGTCATTCATTGTCACGACGTTTATCCGGTCATAAGAAGTTCCCGCGGCGGAACAAATCGCGATTTCTTCACTGTCCAATCGGGCGGTTGCGTGTTGATAAAAATTGGCCATCATTAAGTTGTCGACGATGTCGTCAGTGATGATCATTGGAATCGTTTCCGAGACGATCTTGTTTTTCGATAAACGTTCGTAAGAAACCGTAACCGTATACTTATCGATCGAGTCCTTGAGACCGAGGTTAAGAAACCTATAAAACAAATTTCTATCCAACAGCGAAAACGCTGCATCGTCACCGAAATCGAGGTTATTGTTCGTATCTGCCAGCATTTTTGTTTTTCCCGAGGCATCTTTTCCGACGACAAAAGCAATTCGGCATTTTATCGGTTCTTCGGAAAGATTTAACGTATCCGGTGTCCATTGCCATGATTTTTGAAGTTCTTCGTAGAAGTTTTGCGAAATTTTTCCCAACCGATAATTTTGATAAACCATTTGACGTATGTCCGTGTCAATGGCGCCTGTCTTCACATCAGTCCAATTATCGGGAATTCCCGTTGCGTGTAAATACGTTTTTTTCCAAGGATTATTCTCGTATTCAAAGTTGAAGAAAAGACCCGAGAAAGACGGCATGAAAGGTCCGTATCCGTTTTTCACGGTTATCGGGAGCTCGATGATGCTTTGCTGTCGGCAACTCATTATAAAAATACCGATCAATAAAGCGAATAAAAATTCGAATATGATTTTCATGATAAAACCGGTTGATGGATTTCGGTGTGTGTATTGAATCAAATTTTAATCAAAACGAATAGCATACCGTCGCGTTCGTTTGTCGAAATAAGAACGAAAAATACGCCACATTATTTTGTTTTATTATTCTTATTGTGCCTGCCTAAAAACAGCCTGTGAGTTGATGGTTGGTCTCTTTGTCCGTTGCTGCAAGTCTGTCCGGTAGTAGCAACATTGCTATTCAAATACTTTAAGACTTATAACATAGTAATGCGGTGAATTGTCCAAAAGTTCTTTTGTGTTTTTTTCGTCCATAGATAAATCTACCACTCCACAAAAACGGTCGGTTTTTATCCTTTCATCGTACCATGAAGAGGCATAAACCAACAGGGGAACTTTTTCATTCAATTTCCAATCTGTTTTGCTGTAAGCGCGCCAATTATAAAATTGACTATCTCGTAATATTTTCTTTTTCAGAGGTTTTCTACTACTCCCTCCATAATGTTTTACGGTTAATAACAGGGTACTGTCATTATCTTTTGAGAAAAAAGTCAACTTCGGAATATAATCGAAATACGGAGTACCCTTTTGTTCAATAGTCTCTTTTACGGAATGTACATACACATTTTTTCCTCGATGAGTATAAATAATGTCTGTTGAGTTAACTTTTTTACCATCAACATACTCATTTAAATTTACGGAAAGGTTATATTCTTTTTCAAAAACAGGGGATATGGG
>JAVBNP010000238.1:0-7910 GCA_031551455.1 Bacteroidales bacterium
GCCTATTGCAACAACGATGCGTTCAATCCTTCTTACTGTATACCGGAAAAAAGCATTCGGCAGCAATTGCTCGAAGGAGTGGAGTTTCATAAAGTTCGCTACCGCAAGGCTTATCGTTATTTGGCTTATTTTCAAGCCTACTCAAATACCTATGCTCCATTGGAAAAATTACGTGCCGCCTACGACGAAGCTTTGTCGGTACCCGATGTTGTCGGGATTGTCATCGGCACGCGTCCCGATTGTGTCGACGACGAAAAACTCGACTATTTGGCTGAATTAAATCAAAAACATTACGTCGTAATGGAATACGGTATCGAAAGTTGTTATAACCGAACATTGGATCGAATCAACCGCGGACATAGCTATGAACAAAGTGTTCACGCCATTGAAGCAACTGCCGAGCGCGGCATTCGCGTGGGAGCGCATTTGATCTTCGGACTTCCGGGCGAATCGCGCCGGGAAATGCTCGATGAAGCGGACATGATTAATCGTTTACCGATCGATACCCTTAAATTGCACCAATTGCAGATAGCGGTCGGTACCGCATTTGCCCGACAATATGCCGCTTGCCCCGAGGATTTTCAATTATTCGGATGCGACGAATATATCGATTTTACGGTTCGATTTTTGGAACGACTGCGTCCCGATATTGTCGTGGAACGGTTTGCCGGTGAAATGCCGCCTCGTTTTATGGCAGGGCCGGGATGGGGTTTAATTCGTAATGTGGAACTTTGGCGGATGCTCGAATGTCGTTTAAACGAACTCGACACTTGGCAGGGACGACTTTTCGGCGGGGATATCCCGTAACTTTCTGCGAACATGCCACATCATGTGACGGTGATTGTAAGCTGCCCATTTATCGCGATAACTCGAATCTTCAACAATTTCGTGAAAATATTTGTCGGGATAACGCAGCGATAAGGCGTTGTGTAATCGTTCTTTCAATTTGCCGCCGGGAATACAATCTTTGATAAATACCTGCATGATTTTCAACATATCCGACAATGCGGGACGATCAATAATCATGTATTTCTCCCATTGGTCGACGCGCCGAAGAGCTTCTTCGCAAGTATCATCGCGATACATTCCGATAAGCACGTCATGCGACACATATTCCGTTTCGAGCGTATTCGGATTCATAAAACAAATCATGTCGTTGTCCAAAGCATTAATAATGCTGTCTATTTGCTCGTTTGAAAGTTTTCTTGTTAAGTTTTCCATGTTCGAATAATATTATAATTATAAAAACGCGGATATCCGAAAAATATTGTAACCATTGGTATATATTTTCAGTATACGAAAAAAAATATTTTTGTTGCGTAAAACCGTTTTTTGTGCTCCCGAAAAAATATGACGACAAATCGGAATAAAAACGTTAAATTTGTTGTCTTTTGCAAAAAGGCTCATCATGGAAGAAATTCAGAGAATAAAGCAGCGTTTCGGCATCATCGGCAACACGCCCGCGCTCAACAGGGCCATTGATGTTGCCGTACAGGTGGCTCCTACCGATTTATCGGTACTGATTACGGGTGAAAGCGGTGTCGGCAAAGAAGTATTTCCCCAGATTATCCACCAAAACAGTGCGCGGAAACACGGACAATACATAGCGGTCAATTGCGGTGCCATTCCCGAAGGAACCATCGATTCGGAACTTTTCGGCCATGAAAAAGGTTCGTTTACCGGAGCGTTGGAGCATCGAAAAGGATATTTCGAAGTTGCCGACGGAGGTACCATTTTTCTCGACGAAGTGGCGGAATTGCCGCCGGCTACTCAAGTACGGTTGCTGCGTGTGCTCGAAACCGGAGAATTCATTAAAGTCGGTTCATCCAAAGTGTTGAAAACAAACGTTCGGGTTATTGCCGCAACGAATGTTAACATTCCGGACAGCATTGCTCGCGGTAAATTTCGCGAAGATTTGTACTATCGTTTGAATACCGTTCCCATTTTTGTGCCTCCGTTACGTGAACGTTCGGAAGACATTTGTTTGCTTTTCAAAAAATTCGCACTCGATTTTGCCGAAAAATATCGTATGCCGGAGATTCGATTGGACGGTGAAGCACAACGGGTGCTTATGTCTTATTATTGGCCGGGTAATGTGCGGCAATTGAAAAATATTACTGAACAAATCTCCGTAATCGAGCACCAACGAAACATCGGTGCCGATACCTTGCGACAATATCTTCCCGATTATGCTCCGTCTCAATTGCCCGCTTTGTATGCCAAAAGCGACGATAATTCCTTTGCGTCGGAACGGGAAATTCTGTACAAAATTTTGTTCGACATGCGCAACGATGTCAACGATTTGAAAAAATTGATGGCCGAAATGAAGCAGGACGATAAAGAAGATGCGAAAATATACGGTATGCCGTACAACAATTCGGATATGATCACGCCCGTTTCGTCGCACAAAACGTTTGAGGTGTCGGGGACCGTGAAAAACAATCCCGAAATAGAAGATACGGAAGAAATATATGACGAATCGCTGTCTCTTTCCGAAAATGAGGCCGAACTTATTCGAAAAGCGTTGGAAAAACATGACGGACGTCGCCGAAATGCCGCTCGGGAACTCGGGATCTCGGAACGTACGTTGTATCGAAAAATTAAAGAATATGACTTGGAATAAATCGATGATGAAAACATTGCATTCGACGATTGTCGTGTTAACGGTATCGATACTGATGGTCGGTTGCGGTAAAGTGACATTCAACATGTCGGGCGCTTCCGTGGCGCCGGCCAAAACATGCAAGGTCAATTTTTTCGAAAATCGCGCCGAAATCGTTAATCCTCGTTTGAGTTACCAAATTACCGAAGCGCTGAAAGATAAGATTCAATCGAACACGAGTCTCAGCTTGGTCAACGGTAATGCCGACGTAACGTTCGAAGGCGAAATAACGGGATACAGCGTTCTTCCTCAAAATGTAACGGCAAGCGGAACCGCAGCCAAAGATCGATTGACTGTTACCGTGAAAGTGAAATTTACCAACGAACTTAAACCGGAAAACGGTTTCGAAAAATCTTTTTCTCGTTTCGAGGAATATACTTCGGGTACTTCGTTTCCGTCTGTTGAAAATTCTTTGGTTGAGAAGATATTGGAACAACTGATGGACGATATTTTCAACGAAGCTTTTTCCACTTGGTAAATCCGGTCATCGACAAATTTTATCGATCGTATTGAGACATGTTCGTTAAATCCGAAACATCGTCCGACAAAACGGACGAGGAATTGTTGTTGCTTCATCACACGAGCGGCCGTGCGGAATATTTCGGACAATTATATCGGCGTTACATCCCGCTTGTTTACGGACTTTGTTTAAAGTATCTGCAACATGCCGAAAAGGCTCAAGATGCCGTGATGCAATTATACGAAGACCTTGCGCTCAAAATCGATCATTACGAGATCAGAACTTTTCGGACATGGTTGTACGGCGTGGCAAAGAACCATTGTTTGCAACTATTGAGAAAAGAAAAACGCGAAATATGTGTCGATTTTAATCTGCAAATTATGGAATCGGACACGATGGATCATCTATTTGAAAAAAGCCGGGATGATGAACGATTCGAAGCGCTTCAAAAATGCATGGAAAAGTTGCCCGAACCGCAACGTGTCAGCGTATCGAAATTTTTTATGGAAGAGATGTCGTATGCCGATATCGTCGATATCACCGGATATCAATTGAAAAGCGTTAAAAGTTATATTCAGAACGGCAAGCGTAACTTGAAAATTTGTATCGAAAAGCAAATCGTTGAATGAATTTGTTGTCCTACATACAAGGTCGGCGTAAAGGCAAAAAAGCGCACCGAATCGAATCGGAGGCGATACGGGATCCGTTTTTGGCCGATGCTTTGGACGGATATGATTCCGTGGCGGGCGATCACGCCGAAGCCGTTAAACGAATGCAACGGCAAGTGGCACGATCGTCGCAATCCGATCGTCACAATATTGTATTTTGGATGAGCGTTGCGGCAAGCGTCTTGTTGATTGCGGGCTTTGCTGGGTATTTTATGATTCGGGAAACTTCGGAGATTCCCGTATTATCGGATTTCGAACTTGTTCCGCCATCGTCGTCGGACAGTTTAAAAAGGACGGAAGCGATTGCGATGACGGAAAATACAAAAAAAAGACAACAATCCGAACCCGTTCCGCCGCCCGCATTACCGCCACCTCCCGTTAAAAGCGATGCGGAATCGGTTGTTGCGGATGAATCGATACCGGAGGTTGTCGTACCCATGGAAGAATTTGAATTGACGGAGGAGGTACAAAATAAAGATGTTCGGCAATTGAAACAGGAAGAAGTTGCGGCAACAAGCGAACATGCCGCACAAAAAAGCCGGGCTGCTGTCGTTTCGAGGGACACAAAACAGTTGAAAGAAGCGATAGCGGAATCTGAAATTATTGTTTCCGAACC
The DNA here is from genome assembly GCA_031551455.1 of Bacteroidales bacterium. Lineage (GTDB taxonomy): Bacteria > Bacteroidota > Bacteroidia > Bacteroidales > UBA4181 > JAIRLS01. The sequence goes on from JAVBNP010000238.1 coordinate 4,407, forward strand.
TGTTATCGGAAAAACGGCATACGAAAAATATCTCGAAGAAAAATTAATCCGACCCGTTGATAAATGTGCCGATGCAAAAGGTGAAGTTTCGGTGCGATTTCGCATTAACGAAAAAGGGCGTCCGTATGATCTTCAAGTTGCAAAAAGTCTTTGCGAAGCTTCCGACCGCGAAGCAATACGTCTTATATCGGAAGGTTGCGATTGGACTCGGGGAGACGATGCGGAAGTTACCGTTACGGTGAAATTTTAAGTCGTTTTCGAAAACCGGTTGCAAAATTCATTCAGACTTTCGAAAAAATTAATGTGGAACAATTTCCTCCGAATCCAAACGAATTAGACATCACATGCCGTATTTTTGCATCGGTCAATAATTTCGTTTGAGGTAGGATTGGCAGCTCGTGCATCGGTTGTCGAAAATTGAGATTCGGATATAGTAAGCCGTGCCGTACGGACAATACCGATAACACCGCTTCGATACCGCCTGCCGCACCCAATGTATGTCCCGTGAAAGTTTTGGTTGAGCCGAAACGGGGAAGTTGTCCGGAAAAAAGTCGGTGCATGGCTTGTCCTTCCGATAGATCGTTGTTGGGAGTTCCCGTGCCGTGCGCATTGACGTAATCGATTCCTTCCGGCAATAATCCGGCAACCGATAATGCTTTGTTCATAGCCCCAAAAGGACCGTTTCCGTCGGGCGACGATGCGGTTTGGTGGTAAGCGTCGTTGGCATTTCCGTAACCGGATAAGCGACAATACGGCGTTTTTCCCGATCGCATCAAACATTGTTCGCTCTCCATGACGACGTATCCCGCACCTTCGCCGAGATTTAAGCCGTTACGCGTATCATCAAACGGACGGCAGGGCAGAGAGTCGTAAATCATAAGCGAACGAAAACCGTTAATCGTGAATTCGGTAAGCGCATCGGCGCCTCCCGCAATTACCCGATCCGCCAAACCTTGTTTGATGAGTCTTGCTCCAAACATGATGGCATTGGCAGCCGATGAACATGCGGTACTTACGGTTGTTTGAAAATGCATCAAACCGTAACGGGCGGCCGTCTGTTCGGTTCCGGCACCGCAATCGTGCGATATAACGTAACGCAAACGTGTTTTTCGATCATCGGTTTTCATCTGACGGTAGTATTGTTCGCTTAAATCCATACCTCCCGTTGATGTGGATGATACCAATGCCGAGGTTTTTTTGTCGTTTTCGATAATATCGGCGTCGGTTAACGCTTCTCCGACGGCCTTCATGCTCAACAAAGTTGTTCGCGATAATGTTTGAGTTTCCGGAATATCGAGCATTTTGCATAAATTCGCATTGTCGGATTCAACTTCCGATACATACGTCGTATCTTTAAGCCGAATTCCAGTTCGGCATTGACGGATCGAAGAAAGTGTTTCGGAAACATTTAATCCGATACCTGAAACAATACCCAATCCGGTGATATATACGTTCATGCAATAACCTGTTTTTGATGCAATCCGTGCAAAGGTAGCGTAAATCACGGTTTGTTCAAATCTTACAAATTGATGAGATGGTATCTGTCATTGAAGCCCGAAAAAGTTAATTTGCCGGGTATTTCTTCGATTCTTTTCACTTTAATTTCGGAACAAGCCAATATAAATATTGGTAAAATTTCGGTTCAAGACCAATCGATAAGTTTATCCGGCAAAAATCAATGTCGTTTTAATTGCCCAAAAAATATTTTTAATATTTAAATATGTAGCCCTTGCCGTAATGTGATTCAATACTAACATTCGGGTCTTTTTTCAATTTCTTTTTTAATTCGGAGATGATGTTCATTAACATTTGACGATTATTGGCATTTATGTTTTTCCATATTTCGTTTAAAAGTTCGCCGAAAGAAATAAGTCGATCCGAATTTTCGACCAATAGAAACAGCACCTTTGCTTCCCGTTCCGCCAGCTTGTAATCTTTATTGTTGATTGTCAACGTTAAGGTTGCCGGGTTTAATATTGAATTTCCGAAGGAGCGGATTTCAAAAGAGTATTCGTTGTTTCTTACCGTCATGTTATTAATGGCAGCCTTCAATTCGTTGAAAAAAAACGGCTTCCTGAGAAACAAATTACAACCGGCGTTATAACATTCAATCGAGTCTTCTTCACCGATTCGAAGACCACTCATAATCACCACCGGAGTCATTCTGTCAGTAGCTCTGATTTCGGCAAGAACTTCGCAGCCGTTTTTTTCCGGAACATCAAAATCCGTCAAAACGACATTCGGTTGTTTATCGTGGTATAGTTGCAGTGCCTTTAAACCATTATCCGTCGTAAAAACCGTATACTCGTTTCCCTCGAAGAGATTTTTCAGCATCTTGGCCATGGTTTTATCATGTTCAACGATCAAGATAGAAGTTTTCTTCATTGTTTTATCTCTATGAAAATGGTAAAAACAGCATTAAAAATCTTTCGATAAATTGTATCTATCGGTACTTGTATGTCTTTCCTTGTCGGAAACTGTTCGATATATCGGTCTCTTTGTTACATATGTTGTTGATTCGGCTGCTTAAGTTATAGAAGCGACATGTACTATTTTGGTTATAAGTGTATTAAATTCATGCATTTAACGTGTCGATCTGTTTTCACGGTAACATGTTTCATAAAAGCAAATGTATATAATTTTTCCGATTTATGAACAGTTATGTTTAACTTTTTTACGATTTAAGAAATGTTTTTCGAAAGAAATTATGATAATTTTGTCAAATTTATTCAATAATAATTTTTATTTGTTATTGAATTGTGTCATTTTTATTTCAATTTAAAGTCGAATTGAAATAAGTTAGAATCTTGTTAGAATTCAGTTGCATTTTTCCCGTTTTTTTTTTATTTTATTTGTGCCGTGAAAATTTAACACGGGAAACAAAAAGGCGGCGCCGAAGTGAAAGGTTTGCGAGCCGATCTCCGACAGCCGCCCGGTTTCCCACCCTAACAATAAAGGAGGTAAGCAGCAAAGATACAACATTAATTGAATTACCGACATTATGCTTCGGCTTCGGGTAGGCTGTAAAGAGGAAGTATGACGGCATGTGCAGTGGTGCCGAAAATAACATTGCAAAAAATACATTTAATTTTTTAGAATAAAAACATGAAAAGAAAAATTTTGTCAATCATAGGTTTTGTTGCTTTTGTGGTGACTATGGCTTATAATATCAATGCAAACATCAATAATGATAATGAAATTGACATAACTTTGGCTAATACTGAGGCGTTAGGTCGAAGTGAAGTTGGTGATCTATGCGGAGGATGCGGAACAAGTTGTTCAGGATCAGCTTGTTGCCAGGTTTCATTCGGAGGGGGCTCCTGGATTCTTTATAGGTGTTAGCGATAGTGGTATTCTTTATATGATTTCATATAAGAAAATTAAGATGTTTTAATAATGGGATATCCGAAATGAATATTTATTCGGATATCTCGTTAATATATTAAGTGTAAATTATATAAAACATGAAAAAAAGATATTTATATCATTTTATTTTATTTTTTT
>JAVBNP010000258.1:0-12643 GCA_031551455.1 Bacteroidales bacterium
ATACCTACCGGACGAAAAATCGTCATTCTTTTACAAAAATAACACATTTTCCGACCGATTTTCGCGACATCGAAAAATAAACATATTCGAAATCCGTTTCAAAGATTGCCTTGTGTCGACGATTTTCGGAAGAACGTCACATCGCAAAACGATTTTTATCGGATTCGAAAAGAAAAATGACCGAAAATACCGACAATTAAGGCATCATATTTGTAAACATAGGATTATACCGAAACGGTGTTGTCCAAAAAGTTAAAATGAACGTCATTGCGAGGAGAAATGACAAAGCAATTTTATAATAATCAATAAGATTGCTTCGCTATCGCATCGCAATGACACAGTAAAACAAACCTTTTTGAGCAACCCCGTAATTTGTTTTATTAATCTTTTCTCCGAAAAATGAAACGCTTATTTTTCTTCGGCCTCATCTTACTTGCCGGTACGATTCCGGTACGATCTCAGGGTAAATTCAATTACACCGCACAATGGAAAATCATCGATAAGATGATGTCCGACGGTTTGCCGAAATCGGCATTGCCGGAACTGGAAAAGGTATATCAAGCCGCATTAAAAGACAAAGAATACGGGCAATTGATCAAAGCCGTGATGAAACGTTCCGATTGCCTGCAAACAACGGAAGAAGACCCGCAAATTGCGATTATTGCCGCATTGAAACACGATGCCGAAACGATTCCGTTTCCCGGACATGCGATCATTTACTCGCTCATCGGGGAAACATTCATGAATTATTACACCGAAAACCGTTGGAGAATATACGACCGTACCACTTTGGCGGAACCGGCGGAAAATGACGCTATCGAAACATGGGATACCCCGCGCCTCATCGGCGAAGCGATTCGTTATTATCAACTTTCACTTGCCGATACCGCCCGATTACGTCAAACATCCGTGGCCGATTTCAAAGAAGCGCTCGAAGGCGAAGCTGCCACGCGTTATTTGCGTCCCACGTTGTACGACTTATTGACTCATCGGGCAATCGATGCATATATGCGGAGTGACCCGGGATTGACCGATTTTACGCAACCTTTTTCCATCGATCGCGTCGAATATTTCGGCGATGCGCAAACATTTGCCCGACTCGATTTCGCTCACGGCGACTCTTTGTCGGTTACTTATCGGGTGATGAAATTATTTCGCGAATTAACGGCTTTCCGTTTAACGCAAAACGACATAAACGCCTTAACGGACGTGGATTTGTCTCGATTGGAATATGTAAAAAATAATGGTCGTTATGCCAATGCCGACATCTTGTATGAAGACGCGATGAAACACCTCATCAATGCGTGCACCGGACAAAAAATATGGGGAAAAGCGGCATATACGTTGGCCTTTTGGTATAAAACGGAAGGAGAACGTTGGGAAAGCGGCAAGGATCCCAAACGACGTTACCGGATAGCTGAGGCTGTGGAGCTATGCCGAAACATACAAAAAAATGCCGAACTGAAGGAAGATAAGGAATGTGCGAAAAAGTTGATCGAGGATGCAACAAACATCAAGGCGTTCCTGCAATCGGAAAAAAATAATCTGCCGGGCAAACCGATACTTGCTTCGATTTCGTACAAAAATACGGATGCCGTATATGTCAACATCTACGGATATCGTCCCGACGATACGGAAACAATCGAAAAATACGGTTCCGACCAAATGCAAAAAGTAAAGCAATTGCTGTCCAAGCTTCCGTTGAAAGCGTCGCATCGGATCGTATTGCCGACACAATCGGATTATCAAACGCATCGTACGGAAGTAAAAATCGATTCGTTGCCGTTGGGAACCTATTTGCTGACCGTAACAGATAAACTCAATCCCGTGAAAGACAAACCGGAACTTTTCACGTACAATTTCATGCAAATAACCGGGATTAAGTTGTTGCAACGAACATCGGGGAAAAATCGCATTGAAATTTACGTAACGGATGCTTCGACGGGAAAACCGTTGAACGAAGCAACCGTTGAAGTTATTCAAAGAGAATACGATCAACAAACAAGTCAATACGAAGAGAAACAATTTTTGACAATCAACACCGATACCTGCGGGACGGCCGATATCTCGATTCCGAAAGGATACAACAACCGGCTTCGCATCACGTGCGGAAACGACGTGTTGACCGAAAATATCCGTAACGGATACGTGACCGAAAATGATACAAGTACCCGTATCGTGCTGTTTACCGACCGGGCCGTTTACCGACCGGGCCAAACAATCTATTTCAAAGGGTTGACATACAAAACCGTTAATGACGGGGATAATCGGATATTGACCGGGCGAAAAGTGAATGTGGGATTTCGGGATGTCAACGGAAAAGAAATCGTTCGTCGGGATTTCGTTACCAACGATTACGGATCGTTCAACGGTACATTTATCATTCCGCAAGGACTTCTCAACGGTCGGATGCAAATAGAAACTGCCGACGGTTCGACATCCGTTCAAGTGGAAGAATACAAACGACCGACCTTTGAAGTAAAAATACTTCCGCCGACGGAAAGCTTCCGTTTGGGCGACACGGTGACGTTGAGCGGAAAAGCCGAAGCATTGGCGGGATATGTCGTGGATGATGCAACGATAAAATACAATGTGGTCCGTCGCGCCGAATATCGCCCGTTTAAGCGCGGGTATATTTTTCCGCCGTTACCCCAACAACGACAAATCGCTTCCGGGAAAACGCAAACCGACAACACCGGACAATTTGCGATTGCGTTTAAAGCGGAAGACGGCGATATCGGAAACAATGATTTGATTTGGATTTACGAATTAACGGTTGATGTTACCGATGCGGCCGGAGAAACACGCAACGCCTCCCGGGAAATACGACTCGGTAAAAATCCGTTGTTGCTCAATGTCAAAATACCGGAAAACATAACGGCCGACGACACTGCTCGTTTGAAATACGGGTTTATCGCCGCCAATTTCGACGGTACACCCGTTCCGTCCGATGTTCGAGTAGAGATATATTCTTTGAAAGGCCCCGAACAGATTCTTCGCAAACGTCTGTGGGAGAAGCCGGACACCTTCGTAATGACGCGCGAAGAATTTAAAACCGATTTTCCCGGCGATGTGTATGCCAACGATGACGATCCGACGACATATTCGAGAGAACAACAATTGGCGTCGTGGAATTTCGATAGCCGAACAGCATCCGAAATTGATCTCGGCGTATTGAAAAATGCTTCATCGGGATGGTACTTGATCAAGATGAATGCAACCGCGGGCCGGTATTCTATCGGTGATTCACTCTGCGTACGTTTTCGTCGGGCCGATGCGCCGATTTTGGACATGAGCGATTGGGTTGCCGCGGTGAAAGACTCGGGCGAACCGGGTGAACAAGCCGTCTTTCGAATTGCCAGCGGTACCGAGGAGTCACAACTCCGCTACGACGTAATGTTTAAAGGCAAAGTGGTGGAACGACGACAATTAACCGTTGGAACCGTTCCCGTCGAGTTACGTTTTCCCATTGCCGAAACATATCGGGGAGGCTTTGCCGTGATGTTTGCAATGGTACAAGGCAACCGCACGTATTCGTCCTTACGGGAAATACGGGTGCCGTACACCAACAAAGAACTTGATATTGCTTTCACCACTTTTCGCGGACAACTGTTGCCCGGCGAAAAAGAAAAATGGACATTGACCGTAAAAAATAAACAAGGCAAACGGGAGGCCGCCGAAATGGTTGCCGCTTTGTATGACGCCTCTCTGGATGCTTTTGCCCCGCACGATTGGTTGGACGGATCATTCTTTTATCCCTCGAGATGGTATCGACAGTACGAGTGGAGCAACCGCAACAATTGGGATATATTGTCGTATTCACGTCATTTGCTGGTGCCGTCAGTTTCGACGCCTGATTGTTTTTCGTCTTACGAACGACTGTCGTGGCTTGAAGGTGGTCCCCCAATGGGACGCGCTTATAAAGGCAAAGTACAAAGGAGTGCCCGTTATGCGGAAATGGCGGCATCGCCGGGTTTCGTCACCAATCAAGCTCTCGCGGAATCCGTTGTTACCGATGATGCGGTTATCGTCGGCAGTATCGACAAAGATGCCGGAGGAGGCGGATCAACACGGGAACCCGACCTCAACGCAATTCCTCTTCGCGAGAACTTTTCCGAAACTGCTTTCTTTTATCCCGAATTGCGTACTGACGAAAAAGGTGAGATTTTGATCGAATTTACTGTTCCCGAAGCACTTACCCGCTGGAACATGCTCGGATTTGCGCACACCAAAGATTTTAAAGTCGGAAATATCACCAACAGCCTTGTCACGCAAAAAAAAGTAGCTGTCACCGCCAATTTGCCGCGGTTCTTCCGTCAAGGAGACACCTTGGTGCTTGCCGCCAAAATAAATAATCTTACCGAAGGCGATTTGAAAGGCGATGCTTTGTTACGCCTGTACGATGCGTTTACCGGACAAACCGTTGATATCCGAATGTTAAAAACCGGCGGTACGCAACCGTTTGTCGTTAAAGCGGGCCAAAGCGCTGCCGTACAATGGAAATTGGTTGTTCCCGAAACATTACAAGCCGTTAGCTATCGCCTTACCGCCAAAGCCGGCAATCACACCGACGGTGAGGAACGAAGCGTTCCGGTACTTTCGAACCGAACATTGGTTACCGAGTCGATGCCGTTCATGGTACGAGCTGATCAACGTAAAGATTTCCGATTCGATAAATTGGCAGACAACAAATCGAAAACGCTTCAAAACAAGCGCGTAACATTGGAATACACCTCCAACCCGGCGTGGTATGCAGTGCAGGCCCTTCCCTACCTCATGGAGTATCCTTACGAATGCGCCGAACAAACCTTCGCCCGTTTTTATTCCAATGCTTTGGCTGCTGTCGTTGCTAACAAGTCACCCCGCATCAAACAAATATTCAATCAATGGAAATCTATTCCCGACAGTAAAGCTTTATTGTCGAATCTCGAAAAAAACCAAGATCTGAAACAGGCATTGCTCGAAGAAACACCTTGGGTATTGCAAGCAAATAACGAAACCGAACGCAAAAAACGCATCGGACTGTTGTTTGATCTCAATCGTACGGCCGACGAACGGCAAAAGACACTGGATAAACTGAAAGCGATACAAGGTGCCAACGGCGGATTTCCGTGGTTTGCCGGACAACCCGAAGACCGATTCGTCACGCAGCACATCGTAGCGGGTTTGGAACATTTGCGTAATCTCAACGCACTGCCTCGTACGGAGGATATCAATAATTTAATCGAACGAGCAATGGTTTATTGCGACGCTCGCATCGACGAGGATTATCGCAACGTTTCCCAAAAGGCCGGTGATCGTTCGAAAAGAGACGACCGTCGGATCGACCGTACGCAATTGCACTATTTGTACATGTGCAGTTTCTCGAAACATCGTCCTTTGGGCAGCCAAAAAGCTTTTGAATTCTACTTGCAGCAAACGGAAAAATATTGGGCGCGTTTCAACATATACGAGCAAGCAATGGCCGCATTGGTTATGTACCGCTTCGGAAAACCCGACGTGGCGCAAAACATTCTTCGTTCATTGAAGGAGCGGGCGCAAACGAGCGACGACATGGGCATGTATTGGTCCGACAATCGTCGCGGATATTTCTGGAACGACTCGCCCGTGGAAACGCAAGCGCTGTTGATAGAAGCATTCAACGAGGCGGGAAGCGACACTCGAGCCGTCGGAGAAATGAAAATATGGTTGTTGCGCAATAAGCAAACAAACGACTGGAAAACAACCAAAGCAACCACCGAAGCGATATATGCTTTGTTGGCGACCGACGACGATTTGCTCGGTGAGGCCTCGGAACTGTTGGATATTCGCCTGAGCGGCAAACCACTGAAAAAAATGGTTAAAGAACCGTTGCGTCCCGAAGCGGGAACCGGCTATGTAAGCACCTCGTGGAACGGAAGCGATATCAGTACCGAGTTGGCACAACTCAGAGTGGCCAATTCCGGAAACAGCATCGCATGGGGCGCCATGTATTGGCAATATTTCGAAGACTTGGATAAAATTACATCCGCCGAAACAAACCTGCAAATGAGCAAGCAACTCTTCATCAAACAAACCGACAATAAAGGCAAAGTATTGGTTCCCGTTGATCATCATCGAAAACTCCGCGTCGGCGACGTAGTGACCGTTCGTATGGAATTACGCGCCGATCGCGATTTCGAATACGTTCATCTGAAAGATATGCGTGCGGCGGGTTTCGAACCGATCACGACATCGTCGGGGTATCGATTTCGAAGCGGATTAGGTTATTACGAAAGCATCAAGGACGCGTCGGTTAATTTCTTCATCAGCTATTTGCCCAAAGGGACTTATGTGTTCGAATATGATTTGAGAGTCTCGCATGCGGGCGATTTCTCGAACGGAATTCCGACATTTCAATGCATGTACGCGCCCGAATTCAGCGCACACGGTGAAGGTTTGAGGGTACAAGTTCGGGAATAAAAGACGTGTAAGATCATAAGACATGTAAGATCGTAAAATGATAATACCCTTTTTTACGGTCTTACCGGCTTAAACGTCTGCTTCTTCACTAACTTTCAAGTGCGTACAAAATAAAAGACGCGTAAGATCGTAAAACATGTAAGATCATAAAATGATAATACCCTTTTTTACGGTCTTACCATCTTAAACGTCTTACGATCTTCTCACGATTTCAGCGCATTGAATGTTACATCCAAATTGGTTTTCGAATCGGCCAAAATCGTCAATCGATCGCCCGGTTCGATAACGGTGCTGCCATTGGGTGTGAAATATTTATCCTCACGCTCAATCATCACGATGAGTGCCGTTTTGGGCAGTTCCATATCGACAATGGTTTGATTCACGCACCGGAAATCGGGCTCCACCGTGATTTCTTCCAACACCGACTTGATGGTGTCCGAGTCGAATTCCAAGATCGGTTTTTTTGCTTTTCCCTCGGGAATGGTCAATTTGAGCAGTTTTGCAAAGTTAAATAACGTGGTTCCCTGCAATAACAGGGATGTCAATGTAATGAAAAATACGATGTGAAAAATAGTATCGGCATTCGGCACATTTGCAACCATCGGATACGTGGCGAAAATGATGGGCACCGCGCCTTTCAATCCCACCCATGATACAAAAACGAGGTCTTTGTAATACATTTTAAACGGCCAAAGACACAAAAACATGGCCACCGGACGCGCCACCAACATCAAAAATACCGAAATCAATAACCCGATACCGATAATGGGCGCCATTTGTGAAGGAAACACCAACAGTCCCAAAGTGATGAACATCAATATCTGCATCAACCAAGCAAAACCGTCATAAAACTTCAACAGACTTCGTTTATGGACGAAATTGCTGTTTCCCAAAATCAATCCCGCAATATAGATCGCCAAAAAACCGTTGCCGCCGATAAATTCGGTAAACGAATAACTGAAAAACATCATGGCGATGGTCAAAACGGGATACAGACCCTCGACATACAAACTCACCTTGTTGATGGTACGAACCGTAAGCTTTCCGATGAGAAAGCCCATTAATGCTCCGAGCGACATACCTTTAAGAAACATCGGCACCATCGACCAAACGGACATCTCCGGTTGCCCGATCAGCGAAATGAACGTGATCGTGAGAAAATACGCCATCGGGTCGTTGCTCCCGCTCTCCAACTCAAGCAACGGACGCAGATTCCTCTTCAATCCGGTGCTTTTGCTTCTGAAAATGGCAAATACCGCTGCCGCATCTGTTGATGACACAATGGATCCAAAAAATAACGACTCCATCCATCCGAAATCGGTTACCCAATACACGAAAGCGCCCAAAGCAATGGCAGTGATCAGTACGCCCAGTGTCGACAAGGTGATGCCGCGCCAAATGATCGGTTTTACTTGATCGAATTTGGTATCGAGCCCGCCCGAAAAAAGGATGAAGCAAAGCGCGATGATTCCGAGAAACTGTGCCGTTTCGGGATTATCGAACGATATTTTCCCGATACCGTCGGAACCGGCCAACATTCCGATGAGCAGGAAAAATGCCAACATCGGTAAGCCGGTTCTGTTGGCCGTTTTACTCACCAATACGCTTACAAACAGCAAAAGAGAAGCAACTAAAATGATAACGGTCGGGCTGACATTCATTTAGGTCCGTTTACGAAGAGTACCTCCCCTACCCTTTTCACCACAAAAAGGAGGAAGGCTTCAAAGTTAAAAAATAAATCCGATTTATGATTTATTGATGACGAATTTTATTTGACAAATAATTACACAAACAAATGAAAATGAATTATGTGCAAAATCAATAAAATATTATCTTTGCCAAATGAACCAACAACTTTTTTCATCCAAGCTTCTCGAAAACGTGGTCAACGAATTTTCGAAATTGCCGGGAATCGGTAAAAAAACGGCGTTGCGCATGGCGTTGCATTTGCTGAAACAGGACGAAGAGTCGGTGAAGCAATTCGGCGAATCCGTGATTCGGTTGCGCGGCGAAGTGATGTATTGCAAACAATGTCATAACTTATCCGATACCGAGATTTGCGAAATCTGTGCCGACCCGCGCCGCGATAACACAACAGTATGCGTGGTCGAAAACATACGTGACGTGATGTCGATCGAAAACACCGGGCAATATCAAGGCGTTTATCATGTTTTGGGCGGAGTCATTTCGCCGATGGACGGCATCGGTCCGGCCGATTTAACAATCGACTCGTTGGAACGAAAAGTTGTTGACGGAAAAGTATCGGAAATCATCTTGGCGCTCAGCACCACCATGGAAGGCGACACCACCAATTTCTATATCTATCGCAAAGTAAAAGATTTTCCCGTCATTATTTCCACCTTAGCTCGAGGCGTATCCGTCGGCGACGAGTTGGAATATACCGATCAGATAACGTTGGGACGAGCTGTTACGAATCGTCTTCCGTTTGAGTGCACGTTTAATAAAAGCAACACATAAGCGACATCATGGTCAACGAATATTTGATCAATCCGTGCAGTATTGTCGTTATCGGCGGTTCCGGTAATACCGGTAAGCCGGGCGGACGATTGTTAAAAAACATTCTTGACGGGAGATATGCCGGCGATTTGTATGTGGTTAATCCGGGCGAAGACGAAGTACAAGGCGTAAAAAGCTACCGTTCCCCGGAGCTTTTACCCGACGTTGATCTGGCCGTATTGGCTGTTCCCGCCGCCGTTTGTCCCGAGATTGTCCGGACGTTGGCACAAACCAAAAACACCCGCGCGTTTATTGTTATTTCCGCAGGTTTCAGCGAAACCGGACCTGAAGGAGCGCAATTGGAAAAACAAATGGTCGACGCCGTCAATGCCGTCGGCGGATGCTTGATAGGGCCCAATTGCACCGGAGTCCTCACGTTAAAACATTCATCCATTTTTACGCTTCCCGTTCCGCCGTTGGATGCACACGGTTGCGACCTTATCTCCGGATCCGGGGCTACGGCCGTATTCATTCTCGAATCGGGATTATCCAAAGGATTGCGATTTTCGTCGGTTTTTTCGGTAGGCAATTCTGCACAAACAGGTGTGGAAGACGTCCTCAAATATTTGGACGAAAGTTTTGATCCCAAAAAAAGCTCGCGGATTAAGATGATTTATATCGAGAACATCAAGGATCCCGATGCTTTTCTGTTTCATGCCACATCACTGGTTAACAAAGGATGTAAAATTGCAGCCATCAAAGCCGGAGTGTCGAAAGCCGGCAGTCGTGCGGCCCAATCACACACGGGCGCCATTGCATCATCCGATTCGGCCGTTGAAGCGTTGTTCCGCAAAGCGGGCATTGTTCGTTGCAACGGTCGCGAAGAGTTAACCGTTGTTGCCGCCATTTTTACATTAAAAGAATTGAAGGGCAGACGCATTGCCGTCATCACTCATGCCGGAGGTCCCGCCGTAATGCTTACCGACGCATTGGAACGAGGCGGAATCGGCATTCCCGTTCTGGAAGGACCCATTGCAGACGAATTGAAAGCGCAACTGATGCCCGGCGCATCCGTCTCAAACCCGATCGACATGTTGGCAACCGGAACGGCACAACATCTGGCAACCGTTATCGACTATTGCGAAAATCGTTTCGACGAAGTGGATGCCATGATGGTTATTTTCGGAACTCCGGGTTTGGTTAAAATATTCGACGCGTACGAAGTGTTGCATCAAAAAATGATAGATTGCCGCAAACCGATCTTTCCGATACTTCCGTCGGTCATTACCGCAAATGAAGAAGTAAAATTTTTTACGGACAAAGGACATGTAAATTTTTCCGATGAAGTGACGCTCGGAACAGCCGTTGCCAAAGTGCTCAACACCCCGAAACCCGAATCGGCAAATCCGATCATACGCGGCGTTGATGTTTCGATGATCCGAAGGATCATTGACGACTTGGAACCCGGGTTCGCAGCCCCAAACGACGTTCGACAATTGCTTACAGCGGCGGGAATCAACGTTGTACCCGAATTTGTATCCGTCGACAAACACGCTGTCATCGAATACGTGCGTTCCGTCGGTTTCCCTGTGGTGGTGAAAGTCGTGGGACCCGTTCACAAATCGGACATCGGGGGCGTGGTGCTGAATATCAAAACCGAAGGGCACCTTGCATTTGAATTCGACCGCATGATGAAACTACCCGAAGTTGTTGCCGTGATGGTTCAACCGATGCTTTCGGGAACGGAATTATTCGTCGGCGCAAAATACGAGGAACGTTTCGGGCATGTTGTTCTGTGCGGATTGGGAGGTATTTTCGTTGAAGTGTTGGAAGATATTGCTTCCGGATTGGCACCTTTGAGTTATCATGAAGCTTACTCCATGATTCGTTCGTTGAAAGGTTATAAAATCATACGCGGCGCACGCGGACAAAAGGGTATCAACGAACATCTGTTTGCCGAAATCATTGTACGCTTGTCCTCATTGGTGCGATTTGCCGTCGAAATAAAAGAATTGGATATTAATCCGTTATTGGCTACGGAAAACGATATTACGGTGGTTGATGCTCGCGTGAGAATCGAAAAATAGAAAATATTCAGAAAAACTTTTTTACTTTTGAGGCATCTAATAAAAAACATTATTTGGTATCAATGAGCGAAATCGATACTCGACAAAAAAATAATTCTTCGAACGACGAAATCGATATTTTCGAATTCTGTTCGCGAATTTGGCATGCGTTAAAGAGAGGCATTATCGGAATAAAAGACTTTATCGTATCCATTATCATTTCATTGATTCGCAAATCGTTGTGGATCGTTTCTTTTGCATTGATCGGAGCATTGATCGGATATCTGTGGCACGGCGTATCACGCCCTTATTACTCTTCTTTTTTGGAAGGTAATACCGGCAGTATATACGATGAGATTGAGAGGAAATACATCGGCGGAGTGGATAATACGATTATTATAGATCACATCAATAAGTTGGATCTGCTAACTTCAAAGTCCGCTCTGTTGGCCGGTTATCTGAACATGAAGGGCGATGATGCCAAAAATATACGCAGCGTCAAGGCCTACTACGGAATTGATGTCAATAAGGACATGAAACCGGATTACATTGACTTTAAAGACACATATAATCCGAAAGATTCCACTCAGATACGCGTTCCGTCGTACATTTATATCCGGGTTTACGTATACGATGAAAATATTCTCGTCCCATTACGCAAGGGGTTGTTAAAATACATCAACGACAATACGTACATACAAGAATTATTCAAAATAGACCGGAAACATAAACAGCAGTTGATCGGCGAAGTAAGTTCGGAAATAAGCAAAATCGACAGTCTGCAACGCAGTCGTTATCGGAAAGATAACCAACTCGGCAATCAACAATTGTTCGTTATGGAAACATCTCCGAAATTCGATTTATTCTATAAAGATATGCTGCGTCTTTATGCAAAGAAACAGCAGCTGGAAAAAAATGTAGAAATTTCGGACGAAATCATTACCATTGTTCAAGATTTCACGCCCATGGAGCAAGAAGAAAATCCCATATTGTCTTACATAATAATGTTTGGGGGATGTTTTGCCGTCGTCGGATTGTTTTTTTCCTTGTTATGGCAATACCGTAAAAAAATATGGGCGTTGATCAAAGAAGACGTAAAAAAATAAACAAAAATCAAAAATCGGAATATCAAGATTAAATGGGAAGAGCATTTGAATACCGGAAAGCCCGGAAAATGAAAAGATGGGGCAACATGGCCAAAACATTTACCAAATTGGGTAAGGATATTACCATTGCCGTAAAGGACGGAGGATCCGATCCCGATACCAACCCTCGCTTGCGTGTTTTGGTGCAAATGAGCCGTGTGGCCAACATGCCGAAAGAAAACGTGGAACGAGCCATAAAAAAGGCTACCTCAAAAGATCAAGCCGATTATAAAGAAATCGTGTACGAAGGATACGGACCTTACGGAATCGCCATTATGGTGGAAACCGCCACCGACAATCCCACGCGAACGGTTGCCAATGTGCGCAGTTATTTCAATAAATACAACGGTTCGTTGGGAACATCGGGATCGGTCGATTTCATGTTCGAACGAAAATGCGTCTTCAAGGTTAAGGAAAAAGAAGGACTTGATTTGGAAGAGCTTGAACTTGAATTAATCGATTTCGGCGTGGACGAGCTTTTTTCGGAAGACAGTGAAATCGTGATTTATTCCGAATTCGGCTCTTACTGCGCCG
>JAVBNP010000011.1:0-5648 GCA_031551455.1 Bacteroidales bacterium
TTATCGGAAATAACCAATATGTTCGGAACCATGACGGTTGCATTGGTGCTGAGTGTTAAACTCCCGCTTGCGCTGAGCGTTCCGTCCATTTGTCGTGTATATCTCCTGATGGTAGCGTCGCTTAATCCCGGAATATAGAACAACCAATCCTTGTAAGACTCCACGTATGCGTTGGCACGTTCTTCCACTGCGTTGACCATAGAGGCAGTGCCGCCGTCCAGTAAATTTTCGCCCACTGGAATGAGGTAACTAACCTGTGAATTATTGACACTGAAATCGGAGGCAACGACTAATTTTGCCTGCTCGTCCCCGACAGGTTCGTTTTTATCATCGCTGCACGATGATGTCAATGATACAATGATGATGTAAATAAAATACATTGAATACTTTTTCATTTTCTGAATTTATTATTGATGATTGTTATTACCATTTAAGACTTGTGATCCTGATTTTTGCCGTAATGGTTCTTCCCGGCAGGGGATAATTCAAATTGGTCAATTCTTTTGTATCGAAGAGATTATGACATTCGAGAGAAAACAGAAGCGTTCTGTCCCGTATAGCGTATTCGATACCTGCGGTATGAATACCGGCCGCAGGTATCGTATAATTCTGATTGGCGGTCAGTTCATACCCGTAATAATATTGATCGGTATAGCCTCCTTCGTAATACAGGCGGGTGTATTGTCCTTTCCCTCCAAAAAGATTTTCCTTGCGATAATCGAGCATCCAGTTCACAAAAAACACGGGAACATGCGGTAGTTGCATATCGTAGGTGATGTTGAGGGTATTGGTTCCCGCCACGTACTTCGATTTGTCGATGGAGCGCTGGTAAGTGGCGTTAAACATCACAAACCAGTTGGTATTCATATCCCATTTCACTTCCACATCGGCGCCCGTGAGCAAGGCCTGCCCGATATTGTAGTACGATAGGTAACCGGCCGTGCTGCGGGTTTGCATCATATCCTCCACCTTTATGGCATACACATTGGTTTCAAATTGCAATCGCCGCATTGAGCCGTAATTATTGTCGTACATAAAACCGAGGTTATAATTATCGGCTTGTTCGGGTTTCAAGGAAGTGTTCGGTACAAACCGTACACGGTCGCCCAACAATTCTTCGCTTCGCGGAAGGCGGTAATTGTGTTCCAATGCCAGTTTTGCCAACCATTTCGAAGTTATTTGATATTTCAAGGCGAGACTATATCCTAAATAGTTGTGTTGCTCATCGGCAGGAACAGGTGCGGCCTGCGTTCCCCACGACAAATCAACGGTTTTGCCCGTAACATTGTACAAATAATTTCGCCCGGTAAGGATGGTTGTCAGCCGTTTATCGAACCAGCCATTTTCGAGGCATAACGAACTGATTAAAGTAGTAATATGTGTTTTCAATCCGCTGTAACGGGCATTTAGGTAACGGTCGGCAATGGTGTCGTTGGTTTCGGTATCCACATGGCGGAAGTCGTTGTTAAGGTTTACGGACATGTTGTCGAACAGGTGGTATTTAAAATTCAAATTGGCGCGGTAATCCATACTACGATCATCCGACAGATTGGGAACAGTACCTATTTCGCCCCTGTAAGTGTTCGGATAACGGTTGCCGTCAAAATCGTAGATGTACGACGATGTATCGTTCTGATGTGATACGGAATGAACCACCAGACCGTTGAACTTCAGATCCAGCTTTTCGGTCAAGAACCCGTATTTCGTCAGCTTGGGCGCTATGCCTATCAACCATCCCGATGTCCCTGCATGACGGATGTTAGTCTGTATGCCTTGTATCTGTTTATCACTTAAATAAAAAAGGTTTTCAAATTCCAATTCGTCGAAGTAACGGTCTTTGAAATCGAATGTAACCGCTCCGTCGCATTTACGAAACATGTCATGGTCGCGCTCGATCGTTAAGCCTTCCGCATAGGGCGATTTCATTGTGTAGTTGTTTTTGGCATATCCCAGCCCGACAAACGCTGATGCATACATTTTTTGTTTTTCGAAATAATGTTTGAACAACAAGCTGCCTTCGTGTATACCGTACGACTTGTAACTGTACCAAGCATCATAAAAGCCGTCTTCCGGGTCGATGGTGACCACGTTGACGGCGCTTCCCAACCCGTCGCCCCCGAATTCGGGTGGGACAATACCTTTATATATTT
The DNA here is from genome assembly GCA_031551455.1 of Bacteroidales bacterium. GTDB lineage: Bacteria > Bacteroidota > Bacteroidia > Bacteroidales > UBA4181 > JAIRLS01. The sequence continues at coordinate 2,151 of JAVBNP010000011.1, forward strand.
CCACGCGTTCAATAAACTGAAGCGGGATATCGTTGATGGAGAAGGAGCCGTCGGGCGTATTCAACGGATTGCCATCCATATAAATCTGCACGCGATTGCCTTCCAACCCGCGGACATTGATTTTTGTTTCGCTGCCCACGCCACCTGTTTGCCGTATTTTTACACCCGTTTGATGATTCAACACTTCGGCAATACTTGTTCCGCGACCTGCCAACGTTTTTCCGTCGATGACCGCAACAGGTACGCCCTGTTCCCGCGCCTGCGCCGATTTGCTTTTTGCGGTGACAACCACTTCGTCCAGTTCATTTTGGCGTTCTTTCAATCTGAAATCCAAATTGCTGTAATTTTCACTTACATCGATTACCTTTTCAATCGTTACATACCCGAGATATGATATGGTAATCGTATGCCGGCCTTGGGGCAATTGTAACATATATTGCCCGGTATGGTCGGTGGTGGTTGCCTTTTTCGATTCCTTGGCATATACGGTTGTTCCCGGCAACGGGGCATTGTCGGTATCATCTGTCACCGTGCCTTTTATGATGAATATGTTTTCGCGAGGCTTGCTTTGGGCGTAACCCGGAGAGAATAAACTACCCGAAAACAGTAATATAACCGGACAAAAAATACCAACTTTTAGGGATTGATTCAATATTTCCTTCACGATACTTTTGTTTTCAATTTTTTGGAGCACAAAAGTAGGACGCAGGAAAGCGCCGTACCTTACGCGAAAAGGATTATGATTTTAACTTAAAGGATTTTTTGATGACGACACGGTTGGAAAGCGCCGATTTGAAGGAAATGACCATGGAGTGGCCTATCTGCACGTTTTCGGATAAGAACGGGATAAGCCGGAACAGCTCCCAAATAGATAATACTTACCTGAAAACCTCATTTACGGAAATACGTACTCCACTGTTTTGTGTGGCGGATGTTTACACAAAGTGTCATACCGACACAACGATGTACGCGAAAGCCGATGCATACAATGCCGTATGGTTCTGCGCCATATTGCAGGGAAATACCACCTGTTTTTATAACCCGATCACCCGTAGCGAAGAATGGTCGGAAGGAAAAGCCAACTTTTTGACTTTCGACGGCGAGGATTGTCGCACATGTCTGTATAAAAATGCCCCGATCCGCATGCAGGAAATGATGATTTCCTTCGAATATATGGAAACACTCGCTTCGCAATATCCGAATCTGTTGGGTGACGATATTTTCCGTATTTTAGAGGAAAAGTACTACAAAGCATTCAGAAACAACAAGCCTATATGTCCCGGTATTCGCAGTGCATTGAACGATATCATGCAATCGCACATCAGCGGTAATGCGGCTTCGATGTATGCCGATGCAAAAGTCCGCGAAATTCTTTCCCTGTTCCTGTGTCGTTCCGACGAGGAAAAATGCGTCGATTGTCCATGTTATACCGCAGGCGACAACGAAAAACTCCGGCATGCCAAAGCAATTATCGAACAACAATATTTGTCTCCGCCTTCGTTGCACCAACTGGCGCTGATGGCGGGCACCAATGAGTGCAAGCTGAAAAAGGGTTTTAAAGCATTATTCGGGACAACCGTATTCGGTTACTTGTTTGATTATCGGATGGATATGGCTTGTCAATACCTGCTGGATACCGATAAAACGGTACAGGAAATAGGTTTCTGTGTGGGATATGAACACCATTCGCATTTCTCGACGGCATTCAAACGGAAATTCGGCGTTTCGCCGCTGGAATACAGGAATGTTGGACTGCAAAGGAAAGCATTCGCATAACCGGCAAATTGGATTTTTGACATTACAAAACTATCGAATCGACAATTGTTGGAAAATCGGATTTCGTTTTAAAGGTTGGCTCAAAATGTAAATTATTGTATATAAGATATATAAATTGAAACAAAGGCAAATAGCTGAATCGGGAAAATTTGTTGGTTTGCAATTAATGATGTAATTTTGAACTCGAATTTTATGCAGACAAAAGAATGCTGTTTCGGTAGGAAACTTGCCGGGTTCGCAGTTGTTTATATCACATAATTATGATCAATTACGGATGTTTAATAATTTTATAACAAATATCCGTGCAATTCAAAAGCATTGCGTAAACTTTGGGTTATACGAATATTAATGGAGATAATAGAATATTGTCAATTGTCGGAATAGCTGATTAAGTGATGTTTTTGATATTGTTATTTCAATAAAATAAATAGAAAAATGAAACAACACCTTTTAATTTTTACTGTATTTTGTTTGATCGCGGGTTGTTCCTCAAAAACCTCCCTTGACGATTTTCGCGGCAATGATGAAAATAACGGTAAAAATGCCATTGTCAATCAATTTGCATTCAACGGCTATACCTATTATTGGCAAGATGTTTACAGGCAACAGTATCGATATGGGAATCTTTATAAGGTAAACATACCCGATTTGGAAAAAACCATTATTCAATCGAAGATAGATATCGCGGAAAATATGGGAATTCCCGGACTGCGGATGCAGGAAGGTTTTTTCCGGCAATTGGCAGCCGCTCCTTATACCGTTATAAACAATCCGTCGGTTGATGAACTTCAAACCGCCTTTGCCTCGGCAAGCAATATTCTTGTTTTTGCCGACCGCACCTCGGAAACGGGGAAAAAATTGCATGCAAAAAACAAGCATACGCCGCCGAACTTGAACAGTCACCAAACAAAAGCAGCCGATTACTCGGTCTTGGAGGCATTTATGCTCAAAAACGGGAAAAAGACGTTGTACGTGGTGCTCGGCAAACAAGAACAAACGGATGCGTTTAAAACCATCCTCGTTGATACGGAACGCGTATTGAAGGAATATGATTTGAAACGAGGCTGGTTTGGCGTCGAAACGCTCATTAAAAGTGTTACGTGCACGCCGGGAAATCCCATTGATTTGATCGGTAAAGGGATGAACGAAGGAAACTCTTGGTTTGTATTTGACGGATACATGGAATTTCTGGCAAAAGATGAAACGGCAAATCAAGTAAATGAGGTAAAGCTCCCCATTGTAACAGACGCCGGATATTCACCGGTATACGGTTGCGAGGATTATGACGGATTACAAGTTCAGAGCATGTTTGATCGTGATTCGTGGTTAAAATTCGCCCGAGAAAAAAAAGGATATATATTTCGGGATGTCTACAATGAAGATAAGAAAAACGAAGATTCGTATTTTGACGGATATTTCGCCAATACGGGCAATGCTCGTCAAATCAATCAAGACAATAAACCTTTCGTCATCCGTACGGGTTCGTTAATAGATGGAACCATCAACAATATGGTCCTTTTCAACAAGAAGGGAGACCAATTCAACCGAGCAAAATTATGGGAAGCCGTTCTCGACAGACGTGCGGTAGCCGTAGCCGAAAACGGCATCATCATGGGTCCCGATTTATTTCGAAAAGCAATGCAATTATTGCTGCTCGACAGGGTCTATATTGAGGAATATTTCGGCGACAGAGTAAATTTAACCGCCGTTACGGAAGGGTAT
>JAVBNP010000144.1:0-6987 GCA_031551455.1 Bacteroidales bacterium
GCCATCGGGCTGAAATAAGTTAGCCTTTCAGGCTGACGCTTTTTCTGTAATCAGGCTGAAAGCCCGGTTTAATTCAGCCCGATGGCAACGCCTCGGGAATAAAGTGTGTAAGACCTGTCAGGTTTCAAAAACCTAACAGGCCAATCCTAAAAAACGATAATTTGAAATACTCCATTTTAAGTATCCGAGCAAATTATTCTCGAAAAACATTATTTTTGTTGCCTTGTTAAGCATACATTACAAATCAATCGTTTATCATGAAGTATTTTCCGCTTGTTTTATGTATTACGGGATGTTTGTTAAATTCCTGTTCCGATCAATCCAAACCCAAAAGCATGAATCCTTTTCAAAATGAATACGACACGCCGTTTGCCGTGCCGCCGTTCGACAAAATCAGTATTACCGACTATGTTCCGGCCTTTGAAGCGGGTATGGAACAACAGTTGAATGAAATTGATGCCATCGTTAAATCAAAAAAGAAACCCGATTTCGAAAATGTCATTGTCGCGCTCGATCAAAGCGGCGAGATTTTACGCAAGGTCAAAGCTGTTTTTTACGGCATTAACGGCGCCGACACCTCCGACGAGATACAAAAGATCGACAAGGATATGACTCCGAAGCTTTCCAAGCACAACGACGATATCTATTTAAACATGCTCTTGTTCGCAAAGGTAAAAACCGTATACGAACAAAAAGAATCTTTGGGATTAAACGAAGAACAATTAAAACTGTTGGACGAAACCTACAAAGCCTTTGTCCGAAGCGGCGCACTCTTATCCCCGGAAAATCAAATACGATTACGCGAGTTGAACCAAGAAATTTCCGAACTGCAAGTTACGTTCGGACAAAATCTGCTGGCCGAAAATAACGGCTATCGTCTTTCGATTACCGATGATAAAAGATTGTCCGGATTGTCCCCGGCGCAAAAAGAAGCCGGAGCAAAGGCCGCAAAAGATGCCAAAACGGAAGGCAGGGTATTTACGTTGCACAATCCCAGCATTATGCCTTTCCTGCAATTTGCCGATGACAGAGAATATCGGCGACAAATACTCGAAGCCTATCTGAATCGCGGCAATAACAACAACGATAAGGATAATAAAAACGTGGTGGCGAAATTGGTTACCAAACGATTGGAAAAGGCAAATTTGATGGGTTACATTTGTTATGCCGATTATGTATTGGAAGACCGCATGGCCAAGACACCGCAGGACGTGTATGCGTTACTCAATCGCATTTGGGCACCGGCAACGGATAAAGCTCGAGAAGAAGCCGATGATATGCAACGATATATCGATAAATCGGGACAAAAAATCAAACTTGAAGCATGGGATTGGCGTTATTACAACGAAAAGGTATTGAAGAACAAATTCGACATCAACGAAGAATCGTTACGTCCGTATTTTCGCTTGGAAAACGTGCGTGACGGTATTTTTTACGTATGCAACCGATTGTATGGTATTACCTTTACCGAATTAACCAACCTGCCCAAGTATCATAACGAAGTTGTTACGTACGAATGTACGGATGCCGACGGATCGCACCTCGGCGTTCTCTACATGGATTTCTTTCCCCGTCCCGGAAAACGCGGCGGAGCATGGTGCGGAACGTATCGCGCGCAAACATACGAAAAAGGCAAACGTGTGGCCCCGATTACTACCATTGTATGTAATTTCACCCGTCCGACGGGTGATATGCCGGCATTGCTCAGCCCAGATGAAGTCGAAACATTTTTCCACGAATTCGGACACGCATTGCATAACCTCTTTAAAAACGTACACTATTACGGCGTACTGAACGTTCCCCGCGATTTCGTGGAATTACCTTCGCAAATAATGGAGCATTGGGCTTTTCAACCGGATGTATTGAAAATATACGCCAAACATTATCAAACCGGAGAAATAATTCCCGCCGCGCTGATCGATAAAATGGAAAAAAGCGGCAAATACGGACAAGGTTTTGCTACGGTCGAATATTTGGCGGCATCGTTTCTCGACATGGATTATCATATCTTGACGGATGCCGACGGTTTAAATGTTTTGGAGTTCGAAAAAGAATCAATGAACAAAATAGGATTGATCAAACAAATACCGCCCCGTTATCGCAGTACATATTTCAATCACAGCATGGGCGGAGGATACACCGCCGGATATTACAGCTATATTTGGGCCGAAGTGCTTGATGCCGATGCTTTTCAAGCTTTTGAGGAGAAGGGTGATATTTTCGACAAAGCAACGGCAACATCTTTTCGAAAGAACATTCTCGAAAAAGGAGGAATTCGCAACGCAATGGATATGTATAAAGATTTCCGCGGATCGGAACCCGATATCGACGCACTGCTCAAAAACAGAGGTCTGACGGATTGATGACGTAATGCTTCAATCAAGCAAAAAGAGAGGTCCGGTGCAATTGTGCCGGACCTCTTTCGATATAACCCGATATGATCGGGTTATTATATATTGGGAATATCCGTCTTTTCGTTGATTTTCAATACATATCCCTTTCCATATACGGATTCAATCGTAAGGTATGATTCCGTGCACAAAATCTTTTTCTTCAAATCCGCGATCGTATTTCTCAACATCTGAGTATGCATTTCGTCCGAACTTGCCTGCCACGCATAATTGATTAGTTCCTTCGTCGGAACCAACATATTTTTGCGTTTTGTTAACAATTGCAACGTTTTTGTCTCTTTCTCCGTCAGTTTGTATTCCATCGATTTAAATGATAAGGTGTGCGAAGCCATGTTCAGCACAAAATCACCGAACTCGTAAATTTCGTCGATCGGTCCGTACAACGTTTCCATCATGGAATTGACACAAGCAAATAACTCCCTGTGTGTGATCGGTTTTCGGATAAACAAATTAACTCCAGATTGATACGATTCCAACGAATCCTTTTCTTCGAGCATAAATCCCGTCATAATGACAATCAATGCGGAACTGTTGCTTTTTCGAATGATCTTTGCCACTTCCGTTCCGGTTTTTCCGGGCATACTGATGTCCAAAAGAACAATCTGCGGCCGATATCTGTCGTATGTTTCCAATGCAACCGGTCCATTGCATGCCGTATATACAATGTAATCATTCTTTTCGAAAATACCACACAACAAATTCAAAAAATCGTCATCATCATCCGCAATCAGAATACTCCTCTTTTTCATGATTATAAATATGTAATTTTATGGATTAAGCAGAAGGAATCATCAAAACAAATTCGGTAAACTCATTTTTTAGGCTGTTAACGAAAACTTGTCCTCCGAGCGCGTCAATTACGGTTTTCACATAACTCAGTCCCAATCCGAATCCTCCCTGCGAATGTATTGCGTGCGAATCGACTCGATAAAATTTGTTGAAAATACATGTTATGGCATCATCGGGAATTCCCCACCCGTCATCACGGATATGTATAACAACATGGTCTTTCTTGCGATAAGCCTTTATTGATACATGAACGGGATCATCGGAATATTTGATCGCATTATCCATCAAATTATCTATCACGTTGTTCAAATGCACCTTATCCGTATACAAACTCAAATCCCCATTCGTTTCTATCTTTATTATAACAATTTTGTATTCAATTTGTTCGTATTTAATTTTTATCTCTTCAAAAAACGATCGAAGCGGCACAGAGGTTTTATCCCATTGAATCATGTCGTTTTCGCCTCTCATAATTTCTTGTATCTTTCTGGTATATAGGGTCAATCGATCCAGTTGAAATCTCGACTTTTCGATGGACTCAAATGCTTCTTCAAATTGTCCGTGCTCCAAATTTTCCGAAGCATCCGCCATTCTCGAAATGGCCGTTGTTAAAAAACGATTGGTTTCATGTGCCATGGTATGTACAAAATCGCTTTTCACTTGCTCCGTCTTATGCTGTTTAAAAAATTTCGGCAATAGCCCAACCAAACAATATATCACTCCGATCATAAACAGAACGGATAAAACTAACTGAAACATCATTCGTTCCAAAATCGAAAAGAATGATATTTCGACATATGCCTTTATCCCGATCGATTTTGACATATCGACGATTAAAAGGTTCGATTCGTAAAATCCCGATGTATTACTTTGGAGAGCACTGCTTTCGATAATATGTTGTGTTTCCAAATCAATACAATCGATACGGGTTTCTTTTACCGGGAAAAAACTTTGTTTTAGTTGCTGCTCAAAAATACTGTCCACCCGAACAACATTAAATAACTCAACGATCTTGATTCGACATTGCGTTTCTCCCGATAAAGCAAATGAATCCCGCTTGTTGATAAACCCCGTCGTATCTGTTGTAATCATCTTTTTCCCGACAATCGATAAAGTATCATTTTCGTTAAAATGAAAACAAAAATCAAAATCCTTTTCGTCGGAAAATCGATGCAGATTCAATTCAACGGTTCGCAACAAACATTGATCCGTCGTTCGCCGATATTCCGTTAAATACGACAGATACATATTTACCAACCGAACAGCCTGTAAAATAACAACGACGGCAAACATTAATATGCCGACTTTTTTTATCGGATTAATAGGCACAATAATGATATTAGACGTTATTTTTCGGTAACAAATCTACAAATAATATTGCAAACATCGGAATAAGAAGAAATAATCAAAAAGAATCGTTTTTTTTTGATGTGAATGCGTTTGTTTTGAATCAACAATCAACAAATTTCACACAAAAAATAAGGAAATAATAATCAATTTTATATTTCATTATACACTAACAAGATATTGTTAATGTGTAATATATATCCGACATTGTATAAAATAAAGAATAATTATATAAATACCTTATAATTAAACCATTATTTGCTTTAACTTAATTTAACTTATTGTTTATAATTATACAAAATAAAATGAAAAATTATTATTTTGTTATGATTTAGTTGTTTTTTTTTGATTTTTTTTTATTTTATTTGCAACAAGTATTAACAGATAAAAATAATTGTTATGAAGAAAATCGAGCTTTCGTTAAAAAAGATTTTAAACGTTCTTTTCGAAAAGAATGTTTAAAATAACTAATATTTTATGTAATAAAAAAGTATACTGATACTAAAAATGTGGAATGACTCATTTGAAGAGTATTTATCGGCCGGAAGAATTATTCGTTTACCCGTGTGGAATATCTTCCCGACAATCGAATTCTAATAATATGCTATTGAAATATTCGACCGAGATAAATTCGGTAACTTCACTTGGTATTGGTGTATCGTTATTTTTTCGACCAAACTGCATGTAAACATAATCGCTGTAATTATGATACAAAGCAAACAATAAAATTTTCTCGACAAAGTAAAGTAAGGTATGTAAAGTAAATAATAAGTAAAGTAGAAATGTTAAAAACAATGTGTTATGGGATTTAATTTAAAGTTATGCGAATACGCGGCCTACGCAATGTATTATGTGCACGATGACACAGCAATAGATGAAGTTGCTCAGGTTATCAGAAAGTATTTGGGAAGAGACTTATTGCTTCCCGGCAAAGTACCTCCCAAACCTTCGGGGAGAAAACCGATAACTTCCGATCCTTGGAAGAAACGCAACAAAATAATTGCCTATCTCGGGACGGAAGAATGTAAAAACTGCAAAAACACGCTGCACAAATGGAAGGAAATTGTAAAAGACGGCGAAATGCGGCATCCCGATTTGGGTTTTGTATTTGTGGCACACCCCGATACGCACAAACAATGGGTAAACGAATTTTCCCGAGCAGATATTCCGCATTCCGTCGTGTGCGATTATGAAGACAGCTTCTTTAAAACAAACAAAATTCCCGAAGATCCCGGTTTTCATGCTTGTTTGTTGGACGAAACAAATACGGTTATGTTTGTCGGATCGCCCATCAAAAATCGCAAGGTATGGGACGAATGTAAAAAGGTGATCGCATTCAGCAATCAAATCAACGATAAAGTAGAAAAATGAAAAATATCAACTGAAAAATTTATACGTAAATTTGTAATATGATAATTTTATTTCAACATGTTATGAACAAATCGATTATTGTTTTTATTCTGTTTTCCTGCTCGATCGTAACTTCCGGACAGGATATTCAATTGCCCCGACCCGTAAAAACGGGTGGAATGCCTCTAATGGAAGCATTGAGTAAACGGCAATCGGCACGAGAATTTGCCAACAAAAAATTCGACATGCAAACACTTTCCGATTTGCTGTGGGCTGCATACGGCTTCAATCGCGAAGATAAACGGGTAGTTCCCTCGTCGCAGAACAAACAGGAAATTGATGTATTTGTTGCCTTGGCGGAAGGTTTGTATTTTTATGATGCCGCCGCCGATAAATTATTGCTTCGCGCAAAAGGTGATTTTCGAAAAGAAACAGGTCGACAAGATTATGTTTCGACGGCACCGCTTAATTTGCTCTATGTTGCCGATTTGAACAAAGCGTCAAATCGTGATGCCGCTTGCATGGATTGCGGCTTCATCGCACAGAACGTATATCTCTTTTGTGCGTCGAAAGGGCTTGCGTGTGTCGTGAGAGGTAGTATTGATAAAGACGCCCTGCATAAAATACTTAACCTTACGGATAAACAAGAAGTGCTGTTGGCACAAACGGCAGGATACCCCAAGTAATCAAACTAATGACATAAAAATACCCGCCGAAAAAATATGTAAAATTTCTCCGGCGGGTATTTTATAATGATACATGGTTACGAACTTGTTTTCTTATCTTTTTTGAATAAAAATGTTGCCTTTCCTTCTTGTCCGTGTATCAATCGCGAAATATTTTTTCGATGGGTAATAAACAACAAAATGCAAACGGCAACGGAAAATATTTTCAACGATATGCTGTCTGTCTTGAAAATAAAAATGACCGATATAGGAAACGATAATCCCATCATTAACGAACTTAACGACACATATTGAGAAATAAACAACGTAACGAGAAACACGCCGATGGCAACCAATGTGGCTTGCCAATGCAATGCCAACAAAATCACGACAATCTTAGCAACGCCTTTTCAGCCGCGAAAACC
>JAVBNP010000263.1:0-14742 GCA_031551455.1 Bacteroidales bacterium
CATATCGATGCCGTTGAACATCGGCACGAAACCTTCGGCTTTTTCTTCGGCGGACACTTCATAAGGTTTCGGACGGGCGATTTCGCGCACGTACAGGTCGCGATATTCCACGCGCGTTCCATGTGCCTGCAATTCAATGGCGTCTTCCGAAAAGATCGGTAACGAACGATCCCAGTAATTTTCCAATACCACGTTGTCTACTACCAATTGTCCGTTAAAATAAACGGTTACTTTGTCGCCGACCATCTTAATACGGAACGAGTTCCATTCATTGACGGGATTATCGGCCACCACCAAAGGAGTGCTGCGATTTTTTTGATTGTTGAACAAACCACCCGAACCTACATGCGCTCCGTTGTTGGAGGTATCCCAAATTTGTACTTGAGGCGAACCGCGAAGATAAATACCCGCGTCGCCTTTAGGTTCGATGCGCCAGTCGACGTACATCTCAAAATCACCGTACGGTTTTGCCGAACAGAGGTTATCGTAACCTTTGCCGTCAAAAACCAACATGCCGTTTTCCACATGCCAGTCGCGACGCATGATTTCGTCGGCTTTTACCTGTTTTTCGGCTAATTGTTTGGCGGTCATTTTGGCGCGGGCAATCGGATTTTCCACCAAACCCTTCCATCCGGTAAGATCCTTGCCATTGAACATCGATACGAAACCGTCGTCGGCGGGAAGACCGGCCAAATGTTTCAAGACGGCTTGTTTCTGATATTCTGCTTCGGCATTATCATTGATGGATAACGCCTTATTCAGCGCTGCGGTAACTTCGCGTCCGTAATATTCGGGGTGCGATAACGCAGTGGTAATCATGGTTTGTACGGCAGCTTGGCGAACATCGTTGCTGCGATCGTCCAAATATTTGCTTGCGGTGATAAAACCGAGGAAAGTGCCCGTACGGGTAATTTGTTGCAATATTTCTTTCTTTTGCGCAGCTGTTTGAGCAATCTTCAAGGCATTCCGGAGCAATATCAACTTTTGTTCGGGCATATCGGTTGATGTGCCAACCTTGGCAACATAGCTCGTCAAAGCTTTTTCGAAGAATTGTCCCGAAGGATCGGATGCGGCAATATTGAATAAATCGGTTGCCGCCGACGCGTCGCTCCAGCGGGTAAGCGCTTCGAAAGCAGCCGAACGAGTGTCGGCATCGCTGCTCTTGAATCCGTTTGTTGCAATTTCCAAAGCATCTTTTCCGCCGATCATGGCAAGTACGTTATAATAAGCCAACGGTTTGGCGGACGTTTTCATCCGATCGGATACGAGTTGTGTTTGCCGAGCTTTATCGGTTGTCGACACGGCGGCATACATTGCTTTCTGCAGAGCGGCCGTTTCGTCTTTATCGGCAGCCATGTCCAACAGTTGTGCCACGCGCGGTAGGTCGGATTCGACCACCAAGGACGATAAGGCTTTGTCGGCAGCCAAACGTACCGCGGGATCGGCCGACGATGTTTGTGCAAAGACGGTTCCCGTATAATCCCGTGCTTGACGCAACGCCAATATTTCCATAAAAGCAACTTTGGCTTGGGGCGATGCTTGCGGAACAGCCGCGGCGATATCGCTCAAAGCTTTGCTGTCGGCGATGGACAATAAGGTTTTCTTACCTGCTTCCGCAATCTCGGGATCGCTTATGTTCATGGCTTTAATGATCGGGGCAACGGCCTCGCTTCCACCCAATTTACCTGCCGAAACAATGGCCGCTTCACGAACGGCAACATTGTTGTTGGTGAGGCATTCGTATACGAACGATTTGGCCGCCTTGTCACCGCGCACTCCGAAAGCGGCAATAATTTCAGCTTTTGCTTCGGGGCGTTTTTCGCTTTTGGCCTTTTTCAACAAAGCATCATACATTTTGGTCGAATTGATGTTGGTTGAATATTTCAAAGCGGCTTCGCGATATTGTTTGTTGTTGCCCGACAATGCGGTAATAACATCGCTCACGGCTTTTTCGCCCGCCGATAAGGTAACGAGTTCCAAAGCTGCGCTTTTGGCAGCCGTTTGCGACATTTCGGACAATGATTTCACCATTTTACGACCGACTTTGGCAACCATATCCTTTTGAGCGGGAAGGCTGTTTCGCAAATACAGGAAATACGATCCCGAAGCATCGGACGGTTCATATCGATATCCCGCTTTTTCGGCTGCCGACGCCAATATGTTTTCGGAAGTCGGAGATGCAAATTCGGCCAAAGAATGCAATACGGCCTTTTTCAATTTCATGTCGGCAGTTCCCGCCAAAGCGGCAACAGCATCCGCGGCGGGCAGATAACGCATGTCACCCAACGCTTCGACCGCGGTGATTTGTTGTGCGCCTTTGGTTTTTCCCAAAACCGTCAACAGAGCTTTACCTGCAGCGTCGTTACCGATGCGTACCAACACGCGAGCGGCCGCATCGGCTAATCGGGCGTTATCCAAATATTGCGCGGCGGTTTCCACGGACTCGGCTCCTGCAACATATTGCAATTGAATAAACAGAAAGTCGCGAATTTCATCCGATTTTGCTTTGGGAATGGCATTGCAAAGGCTTTGCGCCACGGGAATTTTTTTATTCACATCTTTCGATGTGTACATTGCCAATCCGCTGACAGCATTGCGTATTTGTGTATCGTTTCCGCCGGGATCGGCCAAACGGGGAGCCAAATCGGCAATCACGTCGCCCAACGAACTCAACTCGGTCATCAGTCGGTTGTAGTTTTCACCGCTGTTCGCGGGCAGTTGCATTACAATATCCGCAATTTTGGTTTCGCGGGTACGTCGGTCGGCTTGAGAAAATACGGAGTTCAGCAAACCGGCGATCAAGAGAAATGATATAATTATTCTTTTCATTTTCGATGTTGTGTTTTTGATTTTCGATTATTTCGATTTTGACGGATGTTTTTTGATCTGCGTGATCGAAAAAATCCGGCGTTCATCAAAAATTATATACTCCAAGGCGCACGCATGGGTTGATTAATCAGTTTATTGGCGGCGGGATCGTCGATAAATTCCAATTTTTCGGGATCGAATTTTAACGAACGCCCCAAACGTACGGCGATAACGGCCAGATTGATCAACGTTGTGGAACGAAAACCGTTTTGTTCGTTGAGTGCAAAAGTTTTACGGGTACGTACGGATTCGACGAAATCGGTCATTTGAGGTTCCGGATCGGGAAAAGCAGCCAACTTCTTTTCCAAGTCGGGTATATCGGAACGGAATCCCGGATAAAGTTTACCGTTGGGGCCTTCGATATAAGCAGCGTTAACATCTTTGTTATCACCGTCGAGGATGATGCGGCAGCCGTCTTTGTATACCAGCTCGATACGGTTCCATACTCCGCATGCGTCCGAATCTTGTTGCGGCGCATCGACGATAACTTCCGTGGGGCTGGTGTTGTCTTTACCCAAAAAGTATTGTACGGGGTCGAGATAATGTTGTCCCATGTCGCCGAGACCGCCTCCGTCGTAATCCCAATAACCGCGGAACGTACCGTGCGTACGATGCGCATTGTACGGTTTGAAAGGAGCGGGACCGAGCCACATGTCGTAATCGAGTTCGGCGGGAATAGGTTCAACGGGTAATCCCGTTTTACCCACCCAATAGAATTTCCAATTGAAGCCTGTGGTAGCGCCTACGGTTACCTTCAACGGCCAACCGAGAAGGCCGCTTTGCACGAGCTTTTTGATGGGTTTAACGGTAGTGCCCATGCCGTAGAAATTATCGGCAAAGCGGAACCATGTATTCAAACGAAACATGCGACCGTATTGAGCCACTGCTTCTTTTACGCGAATTCCTTCGCCGATGGTACGTGTCATCGGTTTTTCGCACCAAATGTCTTTACCTGCTTTGGCCGCATCGGCAGCCATGATGCCGTGCCAATGAGGCGGAGTGGCAATATGTACGATGTCGATGGAGGGATCTTGCAATATGTCGCGATAGTCGTGATACGTTTTGGTACCGGCGGGGCATTGTTTGAGCGCAATATCAAGATGATGTTTGTCCACGTCGCAAATGGCAACCAAACGACCGTCTTGATAACCGATATGGCCTCGACCCATTCCGCCGACGCCGATAATGGCGCGCGTGAGCTCGTCACTGGGAGCCAAAAAGCCGCTCCCGCCCAAAACATGGCGAGGGACAATGGTAAAAGCCGCGACCCCCGCAACCGTTTTTTTCAGGAAGTCGCGTCTGTTTTGATTTGAAGAATTCATGATAATGGTTTTAGTTTTATGGATAATTTTTGATGAAACGATATAAGCACTAACCTTTTCTCTTAAAACGTCGAAACGTATAAGGAATTATTAACGTGGCACATACGATTTACTTCCCGATCATCGGGAAAAATCAAGACCGAATAAAGCGAATGTTGAATTAATGCCCTAAAAATAGAGGGTTTTGTCGTGAAACGCAAATTTGTGTACTATCTTGTTTTAATTTAATCTTTATTAACAAATTGCAAGGGTGTAAATTTTCGTGTTTTTTTGCAGTCGACTTGCGGATTGAACACGAATTAAAAGATTGTCCATATCGAAAATAATACATTACTTTGTGCGTTTTTCGGGATTTATCGAAATTTTGAGATCAAAATCAAGTTTCGATTTCCGGGTAAATAAAGTATAGTATTATGCGAATTGTAGTAGCCGGTGCGGGTGAAGTGGGGACGCATTTGGCAAAAATGTTGAGTCGCGAAAACCACGATATCGTTATTATCGATTCGGATGAAGATCGTTTGAAAAATCTTTCCGCATCGCATGATCTGTTGACGCTTGAGGGTAATGTGACTTCCAAGAGACTTCTGATGGAGGCGAAGGCAAACGTTGCCGATTTATTTATTGCGGTTACTCCTTCGGACGATACCAACATCGTGGCGGCCATTATGGCCAAGAAGTTGGGAGCGGCGCTCACGGTTGTTCGTGTCGGCAGCAGCGAATTGTTGAACAAAGAAAATCGTGAGATTTTTGCCGGTTTGGGAATCGATTCGATGGTTTATCCCGAAAAAATCGCCGTTCGCGAAATAACAGCCGTTTTGCATCAATCGGGCGTTTCCAATCTTGTCGATTTTTCGGGAGGAAAACTTTCCCTGTTGGCCGTCAGAATGGATAAAAATGCCCCCATCGTCAATAAAACACCGAGTGAGGCGGGTGACATCTACCACATGGAATATCGTGCGGTGGCTATTTTACGTGACGGCAAAACCATTATTCCGTACGGAAATGTCAAATACGAACCGAACGATACGGTATATGTGGTTACCAATACCGGCGGAATCAAAAACATATTGACTCATTCGGGGCAAACTCGGGAAGAGATGCGGCAGGTGATGATTCTCGGAGGAAGCCATATCGGAAGATTGGTTGCCAAAGAATTGGGTAAAGAATACAACATAAAGATATTTGAAGCCGATCGCGAGGAGGCCTACCGTTTGTCGGACAGTCTGAACAATGCGTTGGTTATTCACGGCGATGGTACCAAAGTGGATTTGTTGATTGAAGAAGGATTGAAAAAAACGGATGCGTTCATTGCGGTAACCGGCGATTCGGAAGCCAACATTTTGGCATGCCTTCTTGCCAAAAGCGAGGGCGTGAAGCATACCGTTGCGGAAATTGAAAATTTGGACTACATCAACTTGGCCGAACGGTTGGGGATCGATACCATCATCAATAAAAAACTGATTGCGGCCGGACATATATATCGTTACACGTTGTCGGGCACGGTGTCGATGATTAAATATTTGGCAGCTACCGATGCAGAAGTACTCGAATACGTGGTTCCTCCGAAGGCGAAAATTACGCAACATCCGCTTTGCGAAATAGATTTTCCTCAGAATGCCATTATCGGCGGTTTGATTCGGGGGAAAGCGGGTTATGTGGCTACGGGCGATACGCAAATACAAGCTGGCGATCACGTGGTGGTGTTTGCCATGCCTTCGGCGATTAATGAAGTAAGCTGCTTTTTTAAATAACGGGTTGTATTCCGTATGATTCGAATGTCGGAAAAACTCGAGTTTACCATAATGATATTTTGATATTGAACCGTAAAAGAAATATCGAGGTTATACCTTTATGTGCGAATGCATGATTTATAAATCCGTTTTTATTTTGTCGTCGAAACCGACATTTGCAGATATTCGTAATTCGTTGCAATGAACGTTAAATTTATCCTTTATGTGTTGGGCGCCTTATTGATGATCGAAGGCGGACTGATGATTATTCCCGTCATTGTGGCATTGTTGTACGGCGAACACGATTTATTGCCGATTCTTTTTTCGTCGGCAATTGCCTTAATCATCGGCGGGGCATTTTGGTTCTTTACTAAAGGTTGTTCGAAAGAAATAGGCAAACGCGAAGGATTTGTCGTTGTCGGTACGGTGTGGATCGTGTATGCGTTTTTCGGATCGTTACCGTTTGTTTTCAGCGGATATATTCCATCGGCAGCCGATGCTTTTTATGAAGCAATGTCGGGTTTTACCACTACCGGAGGTACCATTCTCAAAGATGTGGAAGCATTGCCTCACGGCTTGCTTTTTTGGCGTGCATTCATGCATTTTATAGGAGGCATCGGAATCTTGGTGGTCGGCATTGCCGTATTGCCCATTTTCGGAATGGGCAGCATGACCATCTATCAAGCCGAAACCTCCACCGCTTCGACGATCGGAAAATTAAGTCCGCGCATTAAGGATACAGCCACGCATATTTTTCGCATTTATCTCATTCTTACCGGAGCCTGTATCCTGTTTTATCTGCCCGAAATGAAATTGTTTGATGCAATATGTCATGCATTTTCCACTACGGCCACGGGCGGATTCTCCACTAAAAATGCCAGTATGGGTGCTTATTCGGCATATTCTCAATATGTTTCCGTTTTTTTCATGCTGTTGGCCGGAACCAATTTCATATTGGTATTTTACGCATGGAAACGGGATTTTCGCAAAGTTTATCAAAGTGACGAATATCGATGCTATCTGCTGATCGTCTTATTGGCATCTTTATTTATTTTCGTCGGATTGTTGTTGAGCCGTTATAATGTGGAACGAGCCGTACGCGAAAGTATTTTTCACGTGGTCAGTATTCTTACCACCACGGGATATGCGGTAAGCGACTATTTATCGTGGGCGCCCCCGTTGTGGTTTATCATATTTTTGCTTACATTCATCGGAGGTTGTGCCGGATCTACTGCCGGAGGGTTGAAGGTTGTCCGATTTCTGCTTCTCGTCAGAATGATACCCGTTCAATTCAAAAAGATCATTCATCCCAATGCGATCATACAAGTGAAGCTGAACAAACAGAATGTGACGGAAGAAAGAATGTTCCGTACATTAGCTTTTTTCATGATTTTCCTTTGCATTTTTACCGTCGGTACATTTTTGTTGATGATTTGCGGATTGGATTTTACTTCCGCTGCCGGCGCATCCATCGGCTGTTTGGGCAATTCGGGACCGGGCTTGGGAACGGTGGGACCGGCAGGTAATTTCAGTGTGGTATCCGATGCGGGGAAATGGGTTTGTTCCTTATTGATGCTTTTCGGCCGTCTCGAGTTATACTCTATTTTGATACTTTTCTCTCCCGCTTTTTGGACCAAACAGTAGGCGATTTATTGCCGGTTGGGTTGGGTTTGATCAACTTTTTTGCTTGGAATTTATCGACAAATCGATAAAACTTCGCGGTCGATTTTTGTTCGAAAGCGATCTTCAAATTCTTGTTTTTCGCCGTACGTATCTTTCAAACGTAAAACCTAACCGTTTTTTTCGTAAAATATTTTCTTTTTCCGATTGTCTGCATCAACGAAGGATTTTATATAAAACGAAAATAATAATCAACCCGGGAAGAAAAAAAGATGTTCTTTATACTTTTGCGGGATAAAATCATGTAAATGTCCGTATTCGCATATATTTTAATTCTGTTGGCCGCGATATGCGTGTCGAACTTCATTAACCGATTTGTACCTTCCGTGTCCGTGCCCATCATACAGATCGGCTTGGGAGCGCTGATCGTCCTGCTTCCGCTGGAATTTCAACCGGAATTGGATCCCGATTTGTTTTTTGTTTTATTCGTTGCCCCGATAATTTTCAATAACAGTATGTTGGCGGACAAAAAAACGATGTGGACGCAACGAAAATCGATATTGAACATGGGCATTGTGTTGGTGTTCGTAACCGTTATTTTGGTGGGATATTTTGTGCATTTTCTGATACCGACCATTCCGTTTGCCGTCGCATTTGCGTTAATCGGTGCTTTGGGACCAACCGACGACGTGGCTGTTGCATCGGTGAGCAAACGAGTGAACGTACCGCCCAAAATCATGCGTATCTTGGAAGGCGAATCGATCATTAATGATGCTTCCGGTATTGTCAGTTTTCAATTTGCATTGGCTGCAGTGCTTACGGGTTCCTTTTCCGTTGTGGAAGCTACCGGACGTTTTTTTATGGTCGGTTTGGGCGGAATTCTTGTCGGATTGCTGTTTACGGGAATAAAATACTCGTTTGTCAGATGGATGCGTTCATTGGGCATGGAAAACGTAACCCTACATATTTTGATCAGGATATTGACGCCGTTTGCGATTTTTCTCATTGCCGAAGCGTTGAACGTCAGTGGTATTTTGGCGGTTTTTGCGGCGGGCATCGCCCATTCGTTCAATCGCGACAAGTTGAATCCTTCAACCGTCAAATTGAACATTGCTTTGGACAGTATGTGGTCCGTATTGTCCTTTACGCTCGAAGGATTGGTGTTTTTGATTTTGGGAACGCAGTTGCCGAAAATCTTGAATACCATGAGCCAAAAAGTTTATTCGATAAGCACGTGGGGAATTATCGCCTGCGTTCTGCTGATCGTCTTGTTGTTTTTATTGACTCGATTCATATGGTCTGTTGTCACCATCAATCCGAAAACGTATGCCGATGCCGAGCATCCGGTAAGCCGAATTCGGGCGGGTGTCATTTTCAGCTTATCGGGAGCAAGAGGCGCCGTTACATTGGCCGGAATCATGTCCGTTCCGTTGGTATTGACTAACGGTGAGGCATTTCCCGAACGTGATCTGCTTATTTTGCTTTCGAGCGGTGTCATACTTGTTTCGCTGGCCATTACCAATTTTATTTTGCCTCTGTGTGTCGAAAAGAAAACCGAAATCGGCGATGCTGCTGCCGAAAACGAAGCCTGCATGGAGATACTCCATAACGTTGTTGCGGAACTGAAAGGTCGGGTTACTCCGGAAAATATGGCTGTAACGACGATTGTTACAGGCAATTATTATGGTCGCATCATTGAATTGCAACGCAAACGGAGCAATCGTTCGGTCGATCGCGAAGCCGAACGAAAATTGAAGATCATGATTTGCGAATGGGAAAAAGAAAATATCGCCGCAATGCTCGAACGTGGCGAAACGGATGAAGATGTTGCCGCACAATATTCGGATGTTATCGATATTCACGTTGAAAAACTTTCCCGAAATAAATTTCATCCGTTGAGTGCCATCAAAAGAAATATCGGATGGATTATTCGTCATAACCGGCGATCGGCGGGGAAAGAGAAAAATGAAGAATTGCGCACCCGATTTATTGCACTTATGGAAGCCGATAATCGTTATATACTTGAAAAATTGCGACAATTGGACAAAACGGAAAACAATCCCATGGTCAAGAAAATGATTGCGAATTACGAGCTTTCATTGTCGATGCGGCAAGGGCGCGGCAGAGGTGCGGACGGCGCTTTACATAAAGAAACCGATACCGACGACATGATTGCCGTTGCATCTTACGGTTTTCAAATCGAGCGCGACAATATTCAAATGATGTTTGAGGCGGGACGTATTTCGGGAAAAATCGCCAAAGAAATGCGTCATAACATATCGCTTTTGGAAGTACAACTCAAAAAGGATAGTTTTTAGGGCAAATATTTATTGTCGGGATCGGAGAAACAGTCTCTGCGATTATGTTTCGAATAACGGTTTCAGCATTTCCGGTATTCCCGCATCGGTACATTTGACAATGGCGATCTTTTCTTTGCATTGATTCGTGAGCGAGAAATACATCTGTCGTTTATCTTTGTTGCCCATTACGCGTTTGATGAATCCTTTTTCCTCGACCGATTTAATTACTTTGGATGTGTTGGAAGGAGTGAGGTTCAAAAATTCGGCTATTTTGCCCGATGACAGTTTCTTTTCTTTCGATAAACCGCACAATAACATGCCTTCGTTCAAACAAAGTCCGTATGTTTTTTCGAAACGTGTTTCAAACTCGGCAATCGAACGATATATATCCCTGATTTTACATAATGTTTCCATGTTCTTTTCGAAAATCCGAGGATTTTATGGTTGTTTATTCAACAAAACCTTGTCGATGATTTCCTTGAACGATTTTTTGGACATGGCTCCCTGTGCCATCTGCGGCAGACCTTCCATCGGAACGAACAACAACGAAGGAATGCTCTTGATCCCGAATACCGCCGCCAATTCTTGTTCTTTTTCCGTATCCACTTTAAAAATGTCTATTTGCTCTCCGTATTCCGTCGCCAATTCTTCAAGAATGGGAGCAATCATTTTACAGGGGCCGCACCACGAAGCATAAAAGTCGATAAGCATCGGTTTATCGCCGAGATATTTCCATTCCGACGGATTTGTTTCGTAATTCGTCACTTTTTCAAGAAACTCGGCCTTGGTTAACTCTTTGATTTTCATTTTATTTTTTTGAATCGTTACATTTTTTTTGTTTTCCGTTTTGATACATTTTTGATGCATGTTCCGGGACGATGATCTTCGAACATCTTAACATCAAAAATTGTTTCCGTTATCATCGGATGATAAATTCTTTTGCAAAGATACAATATATTTTCCAATAAAAATATTTTCCGGAAGAAATTTTTTTTATAAGAAAATATTATTTATTTTTGTCCTCCGAATAACAACATCAAAAAATGAAATACGTAATTACGGGCGGAGTAGCCGGCGGAGCCACGGCAGCGGCGCGCATACGTCGTATCGACGAATTTGCCGAAATCGTTCTTTTGGAAAAAGATAAATATATTTCGTATGCCAATTGCGGATTGCCGTATTATATCGGCGGAGTGATTGCCGATCGCGGAAAACTGTTCGTGCAAACTCCCGCTTCGTTTGCCGGACGGTATAACATCGACGTGCGGGTCGAAAATCTTGTCGAATCCGTCGATCCCGTTGCAAAAGTCGTCAAAGTGCGCCGTGCCGACGGCAGCAAATACTCCGAAACGTACGATAAATTGCTTCTTTCGCCCGGAGCCGTTCCCGTAATACCTTTGTTGGAAGGAATAAACCTCGAAGGTATTTTTACGCTCCGGAATGTGGCCGACACCGATAAAATCAAAAATTATATCACAACCAATCGAGTACAACAAGCGGTAATTGTCGGCGCGGGATTTATCGGATTGGAAATGGCCGAAAATCTGCATCATGCGGGAGTAAAAGTATCCATAGTCGAAATGAGCGATCAAGTAATGGCGCCCCTCGATTTTTCAATGGCTTCGCAGGTACATCAACATTTGTTGCAAAAAGGGATTACTCTTTATTTAAAGCAAACCGTCGAACGATTTGAGCGGAAAGAAGGTAGGATGGAAGTTTGGTTCAAAAGCGGGACAACCATTCTTGCGGATATGGTTATTCTCTCCATCGGGGTACGTCCCGAAACATCGCTTGCTCGGGAAACCGGTTTGAAAATCGGCGAAACGGGCGGTATATGGGTCGACAAATATCTCGAAACTTCCGCGAAAGATATTTATGCCGTCGGCGATGCCGTCGAATTTCCTCATCCGCTTACCGGAAAACCGTGGCTTAATTATTTGGCCGGGCCGGCTAATCGACAGGGACGTATCGTTGCCGATAATATGGTATACGGCAATACGATAAAATACGAAGGCACCATCGGCACCGCCGTTGCCAAAGTATTCGATTTGACGGTTGCCTCGACGGGATTGGCTGCCAAACATTTATCGCAATCGGGTATCGCATACCAAAGTTCGACCACGCATTCCGATTCGCATGCACGATATTATCCCGGCGCTTTGCCTTTAAGTATTAAACTTACGTTCGATCCCGTCAACGGAAAACTTTACGGAGCGCAGTGCATCGGTCGCGACGGCGTGGATAAGCGCATCGATCAAATTGCTCTTGTCATCAAACAAGGAGGGACCGTACACGATTTAACCAAACTGGAGCATGCTTATGCTCCGCCGTATTCGTCGGCAAAAGATCCCGTGGCCGTTGCCGGATACGTGGCGGGCAATATTGTCGACGGTGCCGTAAAACCTGTTTCATGGCGCGAGGTACAAGATACGGATAGCAAAAATGTCTTTATACTCGATGTTCGCACCCGCGAAGAATTTGCCTCCGGAGCGATTCCGGGAGCAATTAATATCCCGTTGGACGAAATTCGTTCGCGACTGTCGGAAATACCCGTCGATAAACCGATTTATGTGTGTTGTGCCGTCGGGATGCGCGGATATCTCGCTTGTAAAATATTGATTGCAAGAGGTTACAAGAATGTCAAAAACTTATCGGGCGGGTATAAAACTTATTTCGCCGCCGCGATACCCGTAGCTCCGAAACCTTAATCGTTCCCGGACATATGTGTTCGTTGCTCTCCAACCCTCGTTTCGGAAGACGAAAATGTATCTTTTTTAGAAATCGGTAACATATTGTTAACATTTTTTTAACACAACTACCGTATTTCCACGTTACATTTGCAGTGCTTTAAATTTTCGTTTTTCATATCCGTAAAGTTTATCAATCCGATTGTTTTCTCGGTCGATAAAACGTAACAATCTGGTGTTATTCGTGAAGTCGATGATGCGAAAAACGGAAAATCATTTGAAAATCTGTTCCCGAAATTGAAAATACATTTATGAAATTGATCTACGGAATGATATTTCTGTCGGTTCTTGTTAGCCGGTCATCGATATCTTTTTCGCAATCGAAAGACAGCACGGCGGCAACATTACCCGCATTACTCAAATCATCGAAATTCGACGGAGTAATAAAAACGAAACTCGAGATCAGTACCGAAGACGGCGTAATGCGGTTTAACGTACGCAATTCGCGGCTCGGGGTACGCGGCGATATCGGCGAGTACCTCAGTTATCGCGTGCAGGTGGAATTAAGCAACGAAGGCACGTTTTCTCCGCTCGATTTGTACGGCACGTTGAAGCCGTCGAAAAATCTTTCGTTTAATTTCGGGCAAACGCATGTACCGTTTGAAAATAACTACATTATTACCCCCGCCGAAATGATGTTTGCCAACAGAGCTTTCGTGGGAAAGTATTTTACTCCGGGATCGCGCGATATCGGCGCCGTGGCGCAATACAAGTTTCGTATCGGCAGTTTCCCGATGGAAGGGCAAGCCGGGATGTTTAACGGCGGCAGAATTAATAATCCGCAATGGACGGATAATCCGTCGTATGCCTTTCGTTTAATCGCGGGAAGTATGGACGGTTTTCGTTCCACGGTTAAAGTATACAAATATAACAGCGAATTGCTTGATCTGTTTTTCTGGGGCGCCGACGTTCATTATGCCGATCCGCGTCTCCGCGTGGAAGCCGAAGCAATGAATCGTAAGTCGAACACAACGGGCATGGATCTGTTCGGAACGTATCTGCAAGGTGCTTATACATTCGATTTTCGGGCGCTGAAAATGTTTCATTGTCTGACGCCTGCCGCTCGTTGGGATGCCATGAGCTACGACATATTGAACAGAGGGGTTGACGTTAACAGAATCACCGTCGGGCTGAATTTCGGGCTGGCGCTAATACCTTACGACTCGGTGATTCGTATCGACTACGAACAATATTTTGTCCGCAAAGGAGTTGATTTTCCCGATTTCGATAATCGCGATACGCATGTAGCCGACAATAAAGTGACGGTGGAGCTGGTGGTGAAATTTTAATCAGCAGGCAATAGCTTCCATGGAACAAGATGAGAAAATTAGTATTGTTTTTGTTTTTATGTACTATGGTTGTTGGTTGTTATAATACGCTTTTGCCTATTCGTATTCCAACACGTTCGCTCAAAATTCCGGAAAATTCTATTATAAAAGATATTCCAAAATACCCGAACAATAAACCATACGTATATTACAAATTCATAAAACAAAAGCAAAAACAGCTCGACCTATCATTCCCTTTAGACCGAATCAAGAACTTTTAGCAAAATATTATCGCCTTAACCTCTTTTTTAATCCTACTGGAGAGTATTGGGAAGTACTGTGATTACTGATGGATGGAAAGGATATGCACCTTTGCGGAAAACAAAAGATTTCGAACATTTGGCAAAAACTATTTCAAGAAGTGGGAATAAGGCTCACGAACTTTTACCTCATGTGCATTTGGTTGATTCATTGGTAAAAAGATGGTTGAATAGCACACATCAAGGCAAAGTTTCACCAAAGTATTTACCATATTATTTGGATGAGTTTGCTTTTAGATTTAACAGAAAATTGTCTGCCTTTCGGAGAAAATTGTTTCATGGGCTTATTCAACAGGCTATTGAAGTCGGATCTGTAGCAAAAAAATGACATTGTCAAAAAATCAACTTGACCGAAGTGGATAAACAGTTTTGTTAATTTATAATTGACTTCAAAACAGTTAGTTGTGATGCGAGGCCTTTGATGAAATCTAGGGTGTGTTAACGCATAATTTCATATCTTTGCAAAAAATGAAAATATGAAATTAACGGAAGAACAATATGATACAATTGCGGAATATTTTCCGATCCAACGCGGCAACGTAAGTTTAAGCAATTTGGAGATTTTAA
>JAVBNP010000120.1:0-10127 GCA_031551455.1 Bacteroidales bacterium
CGTCGGCTACGGCCTGCGGAATATCGTCGTCGCGCAAAAAAAGGACTTCCGCCGGAAAACCTTTTGCGGAAATCAATAACATACGTTTACCCGAATCCAACCGGATGCCGGCTTCGGTAAGCAAAGCCATCGTTTCTTCGTATAAACGGCCCTTGGCCTGAACTGCTATTCTTAACATGACTTAAAATAAGAGGTAAGAAATAAAAAGTAAAAGATAATAGGTAAGAAGTGAGAAAAAACTTTTACCTGTTACCTCTTGCCTTTTATCTCTTTACGGTAATAACATAATAATTCTTTTTGCCTTTTTGCACCAACATGTATTTGCCGTTGATAAGTTTGTCGGCAGTAACGGCGGCATTTATATCGGCAATTTTTTCTTTATTGATGCTCAATCCGCCGCCTTCCACCATACGACGCGCCTCTCCTTTCGAAGGAAACACGGCGGTGTGAACACTCAAAAAATCGAGCAACGGAATTCCGGCTTCAAGTGCCGAACGTTCCACTTCATATTGCGGCACACCTTCGAAAACGCTCATAAACGTATCTTCGTCCAAAGCGGCCAATGATTCGGCCGTGCCTTGCCCGAATAACATTTGCGAAGCATCCTCGGCCGCTTGCACATCAGCAGACGAATGCACCATGGCGGTTACTTCGCGAGCCAACGTTTTTTGCAGGATACGCAGATGCGGTTCGTTGCGTTGTTGCTCGGTGAGTTGTCCGATTTCTTCTTTGGTTAAGCCGGTAAATATTTTGATGTATTTTTCGGCATCGGCATCGCTTACGTTCAGCCAAAACTGATAAAATTTATACGGCGACGTGCGTTTGGGATCAAGCCATATGTTACCCGATTCGGTTTTTCCGAATTTACCACCGTCAGCCTTGGTAATCAACGGCCACGTCAGTGCAAAAGCTTCGCCGCCGCAAATACGACGTATCATCTCGCTGCCCGTGGTAATATTACCCCATTGGTCGGAACCGCCCATTTGCAACGCGCAATTTTTGTTTTGGTACAGATACAAGAAATCGTAACCCTGTACCAATTGATAGGTAAATTCGGTGAATGACATACCTTCGCCTTCACCCGAAAGGCGCTTCTTTACGGAATCTTTACTCATCATGTAATTGACGGTAATGTGTTTCCCGATATCACGAATAAATTCCAAAAAGGTAAATCCTTTCATCCAATCGTAATTATTCACCATTTCGGCGGCATTCGGTTCTTTCGACTCGAAGTCGAGAATCTTTGACAACTGCTTTTTGATGCACGCTTGGTTATGGCGCAATTCTTCTTCATTGAGCAGATTACGTTCCTGCGATTTCATCGACGGGTCGCCGATCATGCCCGTAGCGCCACCCACCAACGCTAACGGCTTATGTCCGCAACGCTGAAAATGCCGCAATGTCATTACGCTTACCAAGTGGCCGATGTGGAGCGAATCAGCCGTTGGATCGATACCCACGTAAGCCGTCGTCACTCCTTTTTGCAATAACTCCTCGGTGCCCGGCATCATATCTTGGATCATGCCGCGCCATTGCATTTCTTCTATAAAATTCATTTTTGTTTGTTTGTGTTACGAATGAAAAAGTTATAAGTCAAACCATGAAAAATAACTTATTGTCTTTTTATGATATCCGCTGTCTTTATATGACAACATGATAAAAAGTACGGTTCATATTAAAATCATATGCCGCGAAATATCGGATATCCGTATTTCGCGGCTTTATGATCGAACGGCAATTTCGGTTTCCGGTAATTATTTGCGATACCCCTTTTCCGATCCCCGACCGGTACTTCGAAACTGCTCGTCAATATTTACGGCTTACGCTAATCCGTCTGATTATTTTTTCGGATCGGGGCCGTATTGATTGTCGCCTTCGTTACCCGGCGTGCACAGCAATATCAACAACCAGATTCCTCCGATAAGAGGTATCAACGATACGAAATAATACCATCCGCTCTTGTTGGTATCATGCAACCGACGAACGGTAACAGCCAACGACGGAATAAGGATTGCCAAAGAATACAACATCAAAATTCCCGAAAATACCATCATAACGGCGGGATGAATGATGGCAGCCAGTATACCGCCCACGATCATCACTGCCATACAGATAATAATATTACCCACGGCAAACATCCAAAATTCTTTTCTTCTTGCTCTGCCTGTAAATCCGGCATAGTTTTTTACGACTTTCAAATAGTATTCAACAATTTCATTCATGGTTTTTAATGTTTAAGGTTTGATTACTTACGATCTCACTCTTTCGGAATATTCACGGGTGCGGGTATCCACTTTTATTTTTTCGCCTTGTTCGATAAATAACGGAACGCCTATAACGGCACCCGTTTCGAGAGTAGCTTGTTTCAACGACGAGGTGGAAGCGGTATCGCCTCGTACACCCGGTTCGGTGTAGGTAATCTCCAACTCCACAAAAGGAGGCAATTCGCAGGAGAGTACACGTTCTTCGTCGGCAAGAAACATCATTTCGACATATTGTCCTTCTTTCATCAAATCGGGATTATCCACCAAGTCGGCTTGGAGACTGATTTGATCGTATGTTTCGTTGTGCATAAAATGATAGCCCAGGTCGTCTTTGTACAAAAATTGATAGGGACGACGCTCGACGCGTATTTCGGTTACTTTTTCGCCGGCCGTAAATGTATTTTCCAATATACGACCGTTTTCGAGATTACGGAGTTTCGTTTTCACAAACGCACCGCCCTTGCCGGGTTTCACATGCTGAAACCACACAATCGTACAAGGTTTGTCGTTATACTGAATACACAATCCGTTTCTGAAATCTGCTGTAGAAGCCATTGATATATGATGTTTTGTTTTACGATTATTTTTTAACGCCGCAAAAGTAAACATTTGAGATCAATCGACAAAAAAGATGAAATGTTTCTTTCGAAAACCTTTCCGGATGGGACAAAGCAATGAAATTCGATAAGAACCTCCCGGAAACTATATCGATATAATTTCATTTCCGATATTTTCGGCTTCGCAAATACATAAAAAAATCCCCGGATTGATGAATTATCCGGGAATTTATATCGTTCGTTCCGAAAAATCAGTTCCCGGTATCGGGATTATCGACTTCTTTTTTTACCAATATGCCGGGTTCATCAATGAACCACACCCTGCCGATCTTTTTTAAATGCAATACGTTAATTTCGCCGTTTTCACCGGGAATTCCCACCGGCAATGTAAGTTGAGCCTCTCTTCCGTTAATGATTACATTGCTTACCTCTGATTTTGCCGCCCGTAATTTTTCTTTTGTCGAAGGATCAAGCGTTTCAATCTGTTGATAATTCGTAGTACCCCATTTTTCAAACGTTTCGGGAGTAACCAAACTTCTGATGGTCGTATGATCATCGGCTAAAATTGCAGCTGCAAATTTTTCGCCCGTTTCCGTGACCAATGATTTGTCGCTGCCGCCGCATGCGGCAAAAAACATCGTCGTTACAAACAGAACCGAATAAAGTATTATTTTTCGCATGGCTTTTATTTTTGGTAAGTAATAATTTACGACAAAATTAAGTATATAAAATTAAAAAAAACAATATTATTCTTACTTTATTATAATGCTTATTTTCGGATCAAATTATGTCGTTACAACAATGTAAATACGGTATTGTTCGGAAGGTACAACATATTGTATCATAAGGTTGCACCTAATTTTTCGATCGATTTGGCGAACCGGAGATTATTTCTTCGAAAAACAATTTGACACGATCGCTGTCACAAATATCGAATCACTTTACATGGATTTCCCGCTGCCAAACAATTTGCCGGAAGAGATTTGGTTACGACGCTTCCCGCACCAACGGTGGTATTGCTCCCAATGGTTACGCCGGGTAAAATAACGACACCACCGCCGATCCACACATTATCACCAAGAGTTACGGGTGCGGTATACGATTTCCAAAAAGGGAACAAATTCCCGCCGTCACGGGAAAGGCGTTCTTCGGATTTAACCGGATGCGTCACGGCATAAATCTGCACGCTCGGTCCGATGCCGCAATGATCGCCGATCGTGATTTTGTTGCAATCGAGAAAAACGCAATTCATGTTGATTTCGCAATTATTTCCGATATGAATGTTTTCACCGTAATCAACGTAAAAGGGAGCGGAAATCCATACGTTTTTACCTTTCGAACCGAGAAGTTGCTTAAGAATATCGTCCAACAATTGACGATCGGTTGTGTCGGCCCGATTGTATTTTTGCATCAATTCTTTTGCCCGATGCCAACGGGTAATCAATTCCGGATCTCCGGCATCGTAAATCTCACCGGACAACATCTTTTCTTTTTCGCTTTTCATCTCAATCTCTACTTTTCTTTTTTGACGTTTTACGTAAATTTTCCATTACCCGAAATTTCACGATTTCGGCGATTAAATCCAACGGCATCGGCTTATCGAGCGGAAATTGAACCGAACCTTTTCCCGTTTTGTAAGCGGAAAGCTCCTTTTTAAACGCTTCGATTCCCGTCGGTATCGGGTAAAAACCGATATGACTTTTAAAAGCCGCAAAATGAACCAAATTTCCCTTCAACACAAAAGTCGGCATTTGATAACTGATGGTTTCCGAAGCATCGGGAGCCGCACGATGAACGGTTGCACGAATTTGCTCCAAAATCGCCCGAATTTCTTCCGGAAAACCGGCAATGTATTCGTCGATGGTTTCGGGGGGACGGGTTGCTATCATACAAATTGATTTAAAGTTTGTTTTCGACAAATATAAACATAAAACCATCGGTTTCGAGAGAACAGATTTTCGAATCGGAACAACTGCGTTCCGTAACATTTTAACATTTCCTCCGTAAAAAGAATCGTAATTTTAATTAAGTTAAATACAATAAAATATCATACGATCATGAGCAAAATATTTTACGAGCTTTCCAAAGCTTACGATGCACACAAACCGGCGGAAGAAATACATGAGATGTACCGCCGGGCGGAAGATAAGGACGAATGCGATCAAAACCACGGCAAACGCTCGTTGCTTCATTTGGCTGCGAGCTACGGCGATGCGGGCGCCATCGACGTTTTGATCGATGCGGGAGTAAAAGCTGCGGTGACCAACAGCTACGGCGACAATCCGTTGCATGCATTGGCCGAATTGAGCGAATGTCGTTGGCACAGACCTTCGGACGACGATATTTACCGTGCGGCAAAAAGACTTTATGAGGCCAAAGTGAGCACGTTGCGCAAAAACGACAACGGGCTTACCTGCTACCACAGGGCGGCGCAAAAGGCAAATTACCCCATGATACGGGCGTTGCTCGATTGTGGAGTGAAACTCACCGGAACGGATAATCACGGTTATACTTCCATACATTTCGCCTGCATGGAAGTGCGCCACACGGTCGATTCGCTGGTGTATGCAAAAAAACATTTCGACGATCTCAAGCCTATTCCCGACAACATACCTCCCAATTGGAGGAAGATCGAGGAGGAAAAAATTGAACGGATAACGAAAGATTACGACTTGGAAAAAAAGACGCTGGAAGATTATTACAGAATCGTAAAAGCGTTGGCGGAAGCGGGAGTCGATATCGATGCCAAAGATAATTACGAACACGATGCATTGTATTATGCCGTCGATTCGAATGCCAAGAAGATCGCCGCTTTCCTCAAAGGCGAGGATGTCGAAAACGAACAATCGCTCACGGCAGGCGGCATGACGCTGCATCAGGCCGTCAATAAAAAAGATGCGGCCGCCATCACGGCCATTATCGCCATGGGCGCCGATTTGAACGAATTATGCACCGAATACAGGTTTGAAGGTAAAACGCCTTTGGCGCTGGCTTGCGGAATGGTGCACAACGAATGCGTGAAAGCGTTGCTCGAAGGCGGCGCCGATCCGAATTTCAAAGCCGGAGAACACGGCCGAACGGCGATGCAGTCGTTAATTTGCGATTCGAACTCGGTATTGGCGCGTCACCATACCGATCAAGATATTTCGGATATATTCAACATGTTGCTCAAAGCGGGCGCGGGTATCAACGCCGGCGCGGACGACCAATCGAATACGGCGCTCATGCTGTGTTGCAAAGATTGCAGGTACGGGGAGTTGATCGAAGAAATCATCAACACGCCGTGCGATGTGAATTTGGCCAATCTCGACGGACAAACGGCGCTGATGTTTGCTTTGAAAGAGCGTGATTTGAAACGTTCGGAAAACGTGGTGATTTCCTTGCTGGAAAACGAAGCAAACATCGACGTGTGCGACCGCAACGGCAGAACCCCGTTGATGTATGCGGCCGATAACAGCAACCACACCGCCGCCAAGACCTTTGCGCAACTGCTTTTGGATTTCGGCGACGCGAAAATCGGCGCAACCGACAACGCCGGCAAATCGGCTTTGGACATCGCCACCGAGAAAAACAACGAAGACTTGGTCAAATTACTTTTGGCAAATATGTAAAAGTCGGTGTGTCAAAAGTCGAAAAAGCACGTCATTGCGAGGAGGAACGACGAAGCAATCTTGTGGAAATCAAAAAGATTGCTTCGCTACCGCTCGCAATGACGCGGCAATAACAGTCTTTTGATATATCCTCTTTTAATGAATTATCGGATTGCTTTTGCGATTTCGATTTTCTGCAACCTTGTTTGACTTCTCGGACAAGGTTGCAGAATTGATGCAAGTTTGTCCGGAGTCCGGTTTGCATTTGCATCGTTGATGCAAGTCTGCCCGGAACTTCGGGGACATTTGCATCGTCGATGCAAGTCCGGCCAGGCTCCGGTTTGCCCTTGCATCACTGATGCAAGTCTGTCCGACGCGCCGGGGACACTTGCATCACTTTTTTCTTCCGAAAATCGATATGAATTTCTTACCTGTTACTTCTTACCTATTCCCTTCCTTCTCTTGTACCACTTGATTCCCGCGAAAATACCCGCAATGATCAGCCACAGCGCCCAGAAATTCGCCAGAGCCACAACGACGTCGACAAATCCCCGCCAACCGACTTTCAGAGCATCCGCGAAACGAATGCCGAAACCGGGACGATATTCATCGATATTCTCCTCGTCGGCTTTCATCACACGCTTAGCGGTGCGATCCTGCCACAATTGTATCGTGATGGTGCTGTATTCGATCTTGTCTTTCAGTTCCAGATTCGAAAGCAATGCATTATCGGCCTGCTCCCGGCGGGCAGCCAACCGATCTTCCGCATCGACAATTTGATTGAGCTTTTCGCCTTTCCCGTCGATGGCGCTCTCCAGTCTTTCTTCCTGTCGGGCAACGCGGCGGCGAATCAGATCGTTGCGAAGCAAGCTCAAACGCACATCGGTGGCACTCACCTTTCGGTAATCCATAAATTCGGCCCATGCGGCAATCTCTTTCAACGCAGGGTCGAGCTTACGAAAAGGAACGCGCAACCGCATCGTATTGCTGATGGTATAGAATGTGCTTTCGAGAGTGGAATCGCGGCTCACACGGCCGGATGCGGTATAGTTGATGACGCTTCGCAATTCGGTATCTTCCACAAAGCCGCCGTGTTTGACAATAATATCCTCAATGGCATAAGTGGCCCGGATGGCATCTTTCGTTTTGAAACGCAGTTCGGCCGTGCGAATGAAACGACGGGCAGTATCGGCCGCATTTTCCCTTGCTGCCGACGACGATACAAAATCTGCGGCAGTATATTCGGGAGAAGCCGGAGCGGGCACGGCCATTTCTTCGGCCATCGGCGCTTCCATATCCGATATGTATTCCTTATTGCTCTGTGCACATGAAGATATGAAAAAAGCAATGACCGATAATGCTATACTTCTCGCGGTATAGCATTGCGCTTTGCGCCTTTGCGTCTTTGCGTGATTATTCTCTCGCAAAGACGCAAAGGCGTAAAGCGAGGAAAAATACAAATGAACAACCGAACTTACGAGTTCATCAAAGATAAAACTTGGCCGTGCGAGGCATAACAAACGAATCGACGAATAATGTTTCATGGCGCTTTTTTTAATTTGGACACAAATATAATCGAAACAAATTAATGTTGCATCGTTGAAACAAACCCCGTGCAATTCCGTATACTCAGCAATCAATTCATGCATTTATGTTATCAGGAAATAATCACCCCGGTCGGTCGGAAAGCGCTCCGCAAGAAAACGAAGACCTGATCGTGCAATCAATCTCCGTCGGGCGCTATGCCGAAGCTTATCGGCTGCTGAAAAAAGAACCTGCCGGAAAAGTATCGGTGCTGTATAATTTGGCGCTGTGTTGCCGATTTGCGGGCGATCATCGTCAAGCGCTTTATCGGTTGGACGAAGCCTTATCCGTATTCCGTCCCGCACTCGGCAATGATGCCGCGCCGGAGGATGAGATATACCGAGCGTCGGTTGCGGCGCAAAATGCGACAAACACCCATCTGTCGGGCGTAACGGAAAAATATGTTTCCCGGTTTCCCGAAATGATGAAAGATAACATCCTTCGCTTGAAAGTGGATTGTTATTCGGCTTTGCAACACCGGAACAAAGTCATCGAAACGGCCGCACTTCTGAAAAACAAAGGCTACCGAAATGTAGTGGAAGCCCTTGAAACGGCGGAAAGATTCAACGTTTAAAAAACAAGTAATAATTAAAAAATAAGCAGGCAGCTTTAAATAACTTTTTTATTTTGCCTTCGGCGAGCCTTGCAGGGTTCACCCCGACCCTAAAGGGAGTTTCGGTATACCGCGCTTTGCGCAAGTCCCCTTTAGGGGATTTAGGGGTGAAACTTTAACAACTTATCTTTAAAAATTAGTGAATAAAATGGAAAATATACTCAATGCCTATCGTCGGAACATGTTTGCCGGAGAGGGACAAACAACGGACGTATTGGCGCTCTACAAAGCGCTTCCCGACAAAACGATCACCGACGGCAGCGGCAAGAATCTTTATCACTTGGCTGCTCAATTTTTCGATGTCGATGCCGTGGAATATTTGATTTCCGAAGGTGTTAAAGCCCGTCCCGACGATTACGGGAACACTCCGTTGCACGAGATGGTGCGAAGCCCTTACCTCAACGATATGAACAATATCGAAAAAAAGGAAGATGCCATCTATCGCACGGCAAAAAAACTGTTGGAAGCGGGCGTCAATCCGAAAAAGAAAAACGAGGAAGATAAAATCGCCTATTACGAAGCCGGCATCAAACGCATGTATCCGTTCACCCGAGCCATGGCCGACGCTTCGGTAAAGCAGGATGCCACAGGCGAGGAAGGGAAAAACCTTCTCCACAAGGTAATCGACATGTTGGCATACAACAAAGACACCGAACGCACTTACAAGATCGTGAAGATTTTGCTCGACTCGGCCGGCATCGATCCCGAGGACAAGGATATTTTCGGGGCCACTCCCCTCACCTACGCGCAACGCAACAACGCCAAAGAAATCGCGGCGCTGCTCACGGGCGACGAAAGCGCATTGCGAACAGGCGGCAAGGGCTTCCGCGAAGCCGTTCTCGGCAAGGATATGGAAGCATTGGACGCTTTGATTGAATCGGGAGCCGACATCAACGAAGAATCGGAAAAACTGACTCCTTTGATGCAGGCTTGTTGTTATCCGTCCGTCGAAGTTGCCAAATACCTGATCGGGAAAGGCGCCGATATCAATCATGTTTCGGGCGAAACCGGAAAAACCGCGGTATGTCATCTTTTCGAAGACGGAACGCGTTATCTTATTTCGCGGATGAAAGACCCGCTCAAAGAAGTAATCGCGATACTGCGGGCAATGATCGACGGCGGCCTCGACGTGAACGCACCCGTCAACGCCGACGGAAAAACGGCGCTGAACTTGGTTTGCGGAGTGAGCTACGGCAACGATTTCGGCGGAGTGAGTTACCCCGCGGCCGAAGAACTGATCGATGCGGGTTGCGACATCAATCTGCCCGATTTGGAAGGAAAAACGCCGTTGATGTCGTTTGCCGCAGCCGGCAACGAAAATAAATACAATCTGGCGGAACTTTTGCTCGACAACAAAGTCGACACAAGCCCCGCGGACAAAGCGAGCAACACCGCGTTGATGTATGCCGCGGGTAATCCCGATAAAGCTTCCGCGAAAAAGATCACGGAACTGCTTTTGGATGCCGGCGACACAAGCCTCGACAAGGTGAACAATCGCGGAGAAACAGCCCTCGATATC
>JAVBNP010000248.1:0-3412 GCA_031551455.1 Bacteroidales bacterium
ATTGCTGCATTTTTGGCTTTGTCGGCCGACATCAACATACTAACGCCAGGCATGATATCCGCCGCTTTGTCGTATATCGTCAACATTTCAATGTTTTGTTTGTTGTCGATTTTGGCTTCGATTTTGGCCATCACGTCGGTATAAATTGTCTTGATTTCGTCGGTGGTGTCGGCCGATACGAAAATACCGTGATTTTCCAGCAAGATGATGTGCGGATCGTTGCCGTACGTTTTTACGTATTTCGACAGTTCGCCTTCCACTTTTTTGAACAACACGTAACCGGGATCGGTATAGGGAACGTACAAAACAGTGTCGCCGAAAAGTTTCTTTGCTTCGGCTTCGGCATTTTGCGCACACAACAATGCGTTAACCGACGTCGGATGGGTGTGTACGATGAATTTGTAACGAATGATATCGTGAAGTGATGTTTCTACCGACGGGCGCAACATTTTTTCGGGTTCAACGCTTGCGCGAAACAAATCGGTTTTGATTTGCTGTTCGCGTTCGTCGGAATTGTTGCTGTACGTGCCTGTGGCAATGCGTTTCAATTTTTCGCGATCGAGCACGGCAAAACCGTTTTCGGTAATTTCGCCCAATGTTGTTCCGCTGGCCTTTACCCAAAGGCGATCGGCGGTTTTGAACGATGTGTTGCCTCCCCCGGCGATCACGTAATCGGCATTCTTTCCGTAAAATCGGGAAATTTCAATCAATTCTTGAATTTCTTTCATTGTGTCAATATATAAAATCGGTTATTAATCAAATATATACGAAAATAAAAAATCAAGATGTATATACAAGTTGATTTGGACAAAGATATGTTTTTTTTAGTTCCGTAAAACCGATGTTCGAAAGGTATTTCGGGTTCAAATACATCGAACAAAATCCGAACCCGAATGCGAAACTTTACGTATAATATTAACGGGTACGGTTTAATTGCGTATCTTTGCCCGAAAGAATGTAAAAAGACATGCAAAAGTTTTACTTTTGCAACATCAATCATCGTATTTTTTATAAATGGAATATCGCGAAAGACATAAAGTCAAAGATTTGCTTGGTTCTGCCGCATTCGGCAGCGAAATATTGGTAAAAGGGTGGGTACGCACGAAACGCGGGAATAAGAACGTCATGTTTTTGGCGCTCAATGACGGATCGTGCATTCATAACCTGCAAGTGGTTATCGCTGCGGACGGTTTTGACGAAAATTTGCTCAAACAGATAACGACGGGATCATGCGTTGCTGTGGTCGGAAAGTTGGCGGAATCGAACGGGCGGGAACAAAGCGTCGAAATTCAAGCTTCGGAAATCGTGTTGTACGGTACGGCTGACCCCGAAACATATCCGTTGCAAAAGAAAGGCCATACGTTGGAATTTCTTCGCGAAATAGCTCATTTGCGGCCGCGTACCAATACGTTCGGCGCCATATTCCGTGTTCGTCATGCTTTGGCTTATGCCATTCATAAATATTTCAACGACAACGGCTTTTTCTATTTGCATACGCCCATCATCACCGGTTCGGATGCCGAGGGTGCAGGCGCCATGTTTCACGTAACAGCCATGGAGTTGGATCAAATCCCGAAGACACCCGACGGTAAGGTCGATTACGACCGGGATTTTTTCGGCCGGCCGACCAATCTCACCGTTTCGGGGCAGCTCGAAGGCGAATTAGGCGCCATGGCATTGGGGCAAATTTATACGTTTGGTCCCACGTTTCGGGCCGAAAATTCCAATACGCCGCGTCACCTTGCCGAGTTTTGGATGATCGAGCCGGAAATGGCGTTCTACGAGATCAAAGACAATATGGATTTGGCGGAAGATTTTCTGAAATATCTCATCACGTATGCGCTTGAACATTGTGCGGACGATTTGGCGTTTTTATCCGAAATGTACGACAAAGAATTATTGGAGCGTTTGCGGTTTGTCATCGAAAACGATTTTGTTCGTTTGGCATATACCGAAGGCATCGATATTTTGGAAAAATCGGGACAAAAATTCGAATATCCCGTCAAATGGGGCGTCGATTTGCAATCGGAACACGAGCGTTATTTGGTGGAACAACATTTCAAAAAGCCCGTTATCTTGACGGATTATCCGCGCGATATTAAAGCGTTTTACATGAAGCAGAACGATGACGGTAAAACGGTGCGTGCGATGGATGTTCTTTTTCCGAAAATCGGCGAAATTATCGGCGGATCGCAACGTGAAGAGGATTATGTCAAATTGAAAAAGCGTATCGACGAAATGAACATTCCCGAAAAGGACATGTGGTGGTACCTCGAAACACGTAAATTCGGAACGGCGCCGCACAGCGGATTCGGTTTGGGATTCGAACGTTTGGTGTTGTTTGTCACGGGTATGACCAACATTCGCGATGTGATACCGTTTCCGCGGACACCCAAAAATGCCGAATTTTAATAATTGATATTGACCAAAATACGATTGTAACATTTCCTGCGTTTATAACGTTTAAAGGATATAATCGAACATCAATTGTTTCATGTTAAATCAGCACCTACAGCAAAAGCTCGTTCAGAAGTTATCGCCGCAACAGATCCAAATGATCAAGTTGCTGGAGATACCCACCATGCAGTTGGAGGAACGGATTAAGGAAGAATTGGAGGAAAATCCGGCGTTGGAGGAAGGGGCCGACAAGACGGACGATGTCGACGATCAAAATTCCGGAACCGCCGAAGATAAAGGAGATAATTCCGATTTATCCATCGACGAGTATCTGAGTGCGGACGATACGCCTCTTTATAAGCTGAGTACGAAGAATTTTAATAAGGACGAACAAAAGGCCGAAATTCCTTTTTCCGTCGGGAGCAGTTTTCATGATCAAATGGAAACGCAGCTCGGGCTTCGTAATATTAGCGACCGTCAAAAAATGTTGACCGAATATCTGATCGGTAATATCGACGATGACGGTTATTTGCGGCGCAAGCTCGATGCGGTTGCCGATGATATGTCGTTTTCGATGGGAATCGAAACGACCGAGGAAGAATTGGAAGATGCCTTGAAAATCATTCAAGAATTTGATCCTCCGGGCGTCGGTGCTCGCGATTTGAAAGAATGTCTTTTAATCCAATTGAATCAAAAGGAAGAAACTCCCGAAATAAAATTGGCCAAAAGCATATTGTCCAATTATTTCGACGAGTTCACCCGAAAGCATTACGACAAGATTATATCGCGCCTCGGCGTTACGGAAGAGGATTTGAAAAACGGAGTTGCCGAAATTCTGAAGCTCAATCCCAAGCCCGGCGGTTCGTTTCAATCCGATAAGGTTGCCGAACATATTGTTCCCGACTTTTTGCTCGAAAATAAAGACGGCACATTGCAACTTTCGCTCAATTCGCGTAATGTTCCCGAACTTCGGGTCAGCCGAATGTACAGCGACATGCTCGATGCGTACAGCAAA
>JAVBNP010000114.1:0-25554 GCA_031551455.1 Bacteroidales bacterium
CCTGCTTTTTCCCGAAGCGCTG
Source organism: Bacteroidales bacterium (assembly GCA_031551455.1). Taxonomy (GTDB): domain Bacteria; phylum Bacteroidota; class Bacteroidia; order Bacteroidales; family UBA4181; genus JAIRLS01. The sequence goes on from JAVBNP010000114.1 coordinate 23, forward strand.
ACGTTTTTATGGTGTATCAGTTGATGATTATCAGTCGGGTAGTGTTTCCGCAAACGATTTTAATCGGCTTAAAGAAAACCAATATTTTGATGTGGGCCGCCATTATCGAAATAGCGTTAAACATCCCGACATCCCTGTTTTTGGTGCAATATTACGGAGTGGTGGGTATCGCATTGGGTTCGGGACTGATACATATTCTGGAGAAGTTTGTGCTCATGTGGTATAACTATCGAAAATTGGGTATTTCTCCCACAGCGTACACGCCGTGGGCTTGGTATGCCTTTTATTCGATACTTATCGGAATCGTTTTCGTCTTGATTGACCACCAAATTATTAACATCACATAGCCGTTCGACATAACAAAAACGGAGGTCGAACCGAAACTCAACCTCCGTTTTTCATGATAAAACAACCATAATCCGACCGGATCACTTGTTGTTGAACCCTCTCAGCTTAATGGCCGTCAATACGTTTTTGGTATACAACGGGAAATCGCCGTTCATCATCCACGAATAATACGAGGGATCCTTGGCCAACACCGAAGCAACCTTTTGCCCTTTGTATTTTCCGAAATTGAATATCTCCTCGTCATTTTCGTTGTAGACAATGCGTCCCACAAAATCGACGGTTCTCGAATGCGCGGAATATTCGGATAATTTATCGACATCGTTGACTAAATCGGAGTAACGCTCCAATTGGGATTGAAGCACCTCGTACGTGGCTCGGGTATCGGCTTCGGCGCTGTGAGCGTTGGTTAACTCTTTATCGCAATAAAACTGATATGCGGCGCCTAATGTTCGTTGTTCCTTTTTGTAAAAAATAACTTGAACATCGATAAATTTACGTTTTTTCAAATCGAAATCCATACCGGCGCGCAAAAACTCTTCGGCCAACAACGGCAAATCGAATTTGTTGGAATTATACCCCGCAAAATCGCAACCTTCAAACGCATTAACCAATGTTTTGGCAACCTCGTTAAACGTTGGAGCGTCTTTGATGTCCTCGTCGCTGATGCCGTGAATGGCGGTCGTGTCCTTCGGAATATGTATGGTCGGATTAATTCGATACGTCTTAACTTCTTCCCGTTGATCCGGATAAATTTTCAAGTAAGATAATTCGACGATCCGATCGGAAGCAATATTCATTCCCGTTGTTTCCAGATCGAAAAAAATCAACGGATTTTTTAAATTAAGTTTCATGATGCGAACGGTATGTTAAAAAACAATTGCGACAACATGTCTTCTTTCGATGACGTGTTGCCGCAATTTGTCAAATTTTTTTATTCGGTTACGGTCATCGGCATGATCAGCATCAACACGTCTTCGCCTTCGATATCGGATTGCACGGGCAATACGAGACCGGCACGCGAAGGATCGGATAATTCGAGACTGATGTCCGTCGAAGATAAATTAGCCAATATCTCGGCCAAGAAATCGGCTTTGAATCCGATGTTCATGTTATCGCCGTCGTATTGACATTTCAACGTTTCGTGCCCCGCAATGGAAAAGTCGATGTCTTGCGCGAAAATGGTTATTTGGTTGCCTTTCAATTCGATTTTCACCAAATTGGTCGCTTGATTGGTAAACATGGCCACGCGACGCAACGAACCGAGGAATTCGACTCGATCGATAATCATTTTGTTGGGATTGTCGACGGGAATCACCGAATTGTATGCGGGATACATGCCTTCGACCAAACGACAAACCATGGTGTATTCGGAAAGTCGGAACAAAGCGTTTTTGTCGTCGAACGAGATTTCCACGTCACCTTGTTCTTTTGCGAGAACGTTTCGCAACAGCGACGCCGGCTTTTTGGGTAAAATGAATGCTCCCGGCTTTTCGGGTTTCACGTCGTTACGACGATAGCGAACCAACATGTGTGAATCGGAAGCCACAAACGTAAGGTTATCGGTGGTCATTTCGATAAAAATACCGTTCATCACGGGACGCAGTTCGTCCTCACCTGTCGCGAAAATCGTTTTGGCTACGCCGTGCAATGCCACTTCCGCAGGCACGCGCAAAGGCGACACCATATCTTGTTTCAATTCGGGCAGTTGCGGAAAATCTTCCCAATCGTAACCCGGGATATTGGATTCTCCCGTTTCGGAATGAATGCGTACGGCAAGCGTATCGGTCGAAATGTCGAACGTCAACGGTTGCTCCGAAAATTTACCCAAATATTCGGTTAAAAATTTGGCCGGAATGGCTATGGCGCCCGATTCGGATACATTTTCCAATTTCATCCGCGTAACCAACGTGGTCTCCAAATCCGAAGCCGTTATTTCCAACGTGTTATCCTCCAATTTGAACAAAAAATTGTCCAAAATCGGCAAGGTGTTCTTGGTGTTAATGACCTTACTGATGGCCTGCAACCGATTCAACAGTTCGGTACTTGATATGACAAACTTCATGTTCTTGCGGTATATGTGTTTTATTTAAAGATTACTTGTTTTTCAATAAGATACTTCCGAAAAGTCGGATGACAAAATTATAAAATTTACCCGGAACAAACTATTTTTAAGACAACAATTCGGAGATAAAATTCGGAGTCGATGAAAACAAGTGTTTTACGAATCGTAATGAAAAAATACACCCGTTATTATTATGATGAGGCACGACCAAATACTCGCAGCAAATAACTCAAAAATAAACTCTTATCCGCAAACAATTGTTATTCCGTAAAAATCGGAATAACCTTCTTTTTGAGATTCAAATTCTTAAATCTGTTTCTATCTTTGCGCCGTTTTTTGCGGCGATGTCGCATATAATTCCGTCATAAAAACATGTGGGTTTTTCTTGCCCTTCTTTCGGCCGTTTTATTGGGCGTATATGATATTTTAAAGAAAGTATCTTTACGAGATAACGCCGTAATACCCGTTTTATTGTTGGCAACCCTTGCCGGAGCCTTAATTTTTCTGCCCGGTGTCGTTATCTCAAACTTCGATCCCGAATATGCAAAAAATCATTTTTGGTACGTACGGCCGACGGATTGGTACGTGCATGGATTAATTTTCCTTAAATCGATCATTGTCGGAGCTTCGTGGATGTTGTCGTACTATGCCATGAAACACTTGCCGCTGACCATCGTTTCGCCCATTCGTTCCACCGGACCGTTATGGACGCTTATCGGAGCTTTGATTATTTTCGGCGAACGGCTTAACATATTGCAATGGCTGGGGTTGACATGCAGTCTTACTTTTTTCTGGTTTTTCTCGCAAGCCGGTCGAAAAGAAGGCTTTTCGTTTAAAAACAACAAATGGATGTGGTGCATTTATGCCGGCACGATGCTGGGTTCCGTCAGCGGATTGTACGATAAATATCTGTTGGCGCACTTTGACCGATTGGTGGTGCAAGCTTGGTTTTCGATATATTTGGTTCCCGTTATTTTGCCGTTCGCGGCATTCAAATGGTATCCGGCCCGCAAATTGCAACCGTTGAAATGGCGTTACACGATACCTTTGATCGGTATTTGCCTAACCGCAGCCGATTATGCGTATTTTTACGCTTTGTCGTATCCCGAATCGCTGGTATCCGTCATATCCGCATTGCGTCGGTGCAGTGTTGTCGTACCGTTCTTGGTCGGAGCATTCATTTTGCATGAAAAAAACATCAAGCGAAAAGCAATATTGTTGCTTGGCATGCTCATCGGTATCGGGTTAATCGTTTGGGGGAGCTGAGCACGAACAACATTGCTAATAATCAACAAATTACGAGCATTCGATCGAAGTAAATCAAAATCGCATCATTTTTGTTGTATCCTTACCTCGAACGGAAAATGATCGTTCGAAAATTTAAAACGAACAATTAAAATTCATCATATGGCACTCATCAAATCGGTACGCGGTTTTACCCCGATATACGGCAAAAACTGTTATTTCGCGGAAACCGCCGCCATTATCGGCGATGTGATTATCGGCGACGATTGCAGTTTGTGGTTCAACACGGTGCTTCGCGGCGACGTCAATTCCATACGCATCGGCAACAAAGTAAACATACAGGACGGATCGGTATTACATACGTTATATCAAAAATCCGTGGTCGAAATCGGAAATAACGTGTCGGTAGGACATAACGTGGTCATTCATGGCGCAAAAATCTGCGACAATGTTCTGTTGGGCATCGGTTCCATCATTTTGGACCATGCGGTTATCGGCGAAAATTCGATTATAGCGGCAGGCGCGGTGGTGCTTACGGGGACCGTTGTCGAACCGGGTAGTCTGTATGCCGGAACGCCCGCAAAAAAAGTAAAAGACGTTAGTCCCGAACAGACACGCGACATGATTGAACGTATTGCCGATAACTATATTATGTACGCAAGTTGGTTCAAAGAATAACATTGACATCGTTCGAACAAACTTAAAATCGGTAGTCGAATACAACAAAATCGCCCGCCGATTTTAAGCATTACCAAAAAAAACGAAAAAACGCTGCAACCTTTTTTCGTTTTTGCATCATTATAGAAAATCGACGTTCGTAAAACTCGAGTAAAACAAAGAACGGATGATGAATACAACGGGTCCGAAAAGATGAAGCAAGACGTGTCGGAAGAAATAAACGAAACGGGGTTTTGGGATACGGCATATCGCAAAAATGCTCCCGTATTGTCGGGCGTATTACGCCGTTACGTATCGGATTCGAACACGGCTCGGGATTTGTTGCACGAAACGTTTGCCACGGCCATCGACAAACACGCGGGATACACGGGTAAAGGCAGTTTCGAAGGTTGGTTGCACCGAATAGCGGTCAATACGGCATTGATGTATTTACGCAGCGAAAAAAACAAGCCCGGGTCGACGGAGCTTTTGTCGACGGTAATCGCCGCCGATGATTTCGATGAGAACAATGCCGATGATGCAAGGACTGCCATCGAAGAAGCCGATTTTTCGGACGAAGAATTATTATCGGCCGTCGATCGCTTGCCCGAACATCACAAAACGGTATTTAACATGTATGTGATGGATGATTTTTCGCACAAACAGATCGCTGCGGAATTGAATATTTCGTCCGGTACGTCGAAATCACATTTGGCAAGGGCCCGAAAAAAAATTCAGCAATACTTATATGAAGATGCTTTGAACAAGAAAAGAACAAAAGTCGGGAAACGGGCTTCGGCACTGATCCTGCTGTTTCCTGCGAAAACGCATTTTATTGACAAGTTGTACCGCACGCGATTATCGGATTATTCGCTTCCGTTGGGTGGCGACACGGGATTTTTGTCGGCCGTTACAAGCCAAAACGCGGCCGTCACGGGCTCCGGCATTTCACAGGCTGTAACGTCAACCGGAATGCAAGTTGCCGCCAATACGGCATTTTGGGGAAGCAAATTATCCTATGTTGTCATGTGTTGCGGTACGGCAATTGCCACGAGTACGACCTGTTGGTTATCGATGAGCGAGAACAGTCCGTTGAATATGGATAAAGAGATCGTTCCGATAACGGACATTTCAACACATTCGAGCGAAACGTTTGCTTCGGATTCTTCCGCTTTCGATGCAACAAATCACGTCGATTTTGTTTCGACGGATTCCGTTGCGGCAACGGATCCGCTTTTTTCCGCATCGAAAGATTCCGATCGGCAAACCGATTCGGAAGCATCAATGTCGGAATCAATTTCGAAACCGGTACCGGATTCCGATGTGAAATTAAACCCGAAACCGAATTCAATAAGCAACAGCTCAACAACGCACGGCTCGGATTCCCCAAAAACAAGAAAACCCGTTGTGGTGAAAAAACAGATAATTCAACATAAAACCGTCGTGGTACGCGACACAATCATCATACGGGAATGAAAAAAGCCGGTTTGTTATGTTTGGTAATCGTCGGAATATGTTATGCATCGGTTTTCGGGCAAACGGTCGGTCGCGATACGATTTACGTATACGAAACGGTATTCGTATACGACACGTTGATCATACACGATACCGTAAGGATCGGCAAGGCTTTGAATGTGCCGCCATTGCAGCCGATTGAAAATTTAACCGTTTTTTTTGATCCTCCGACTGCCACCTTTTCGGAAAACGGAATCATACTTCATGAAAGTAAAAGTCAAAAAAAATCAAAAATCATGAGTATGAAATTGAATATGAAATTAAAGTTGAAAAATATCTCTTATGCAAGTTACTTGAGCGGATTCATTATGACGGCGCAAAGCATGGCCGGAATATCGGCTCAAGAAACACCATCCGAAACCGATCTGAAAACCTTTCCCGCACAAATGAGCATCGTTTACCCGATGACCACGCAAGGAAGTCAAACCATCGATTATCGTTACTTCTTTTCATTTAACTTATTCTCGGGCAAAGTCGGAGCGGTGACGGGTTTGGAATTCGGCAGTTTTCTCAACAAGGTCGAGAAAGACATGAACGGCGTACAAATCGGCGGGTTGTTCAATTTAACGCATGATGCAGTCGGTTTGCAATTCGGCGGATTAGGAAATGCTTCCAAAACAGCGAAAGGAGTTCAATTCGGCGGATTGGGAAATATTACCGAAAATGCTACGGGTTTACAATTCGGCGGATTGGCCAACATCGGCGAAAAGGCTTTGGGAATACAACTGAGCGGAATCACCAACATTACCGGCGATGCCGGCGGGTTTCAATTCGGCGGAATTGCCAATTTTACCGAAAAGTACAGAGGTGCGCAAGTCGGCGGGATCATCAACATGACAAACGAAAGTCGGGGTTTCCGATTTGCGGGAATCACCAATTTGGGAAAGAGTCATCAAGGTGCACAGGTGAGCGGAATAGTTAACGTAACGGGAGAAAATGACGGATTCCAATTTGCGGGAGTTGCCAATCTAAGCGAAGAGGTATCCGGAGTGAGCATCGGCGGGCTGTTCAACCGAACGGGAACGTTGAAAGGGTTTCAATTCGGGATTGTTAATGTAACCGATACGATTGAAAAGGGATTCTCGATGGCCATTATCAATATTGTCAAAAAAGGGTTTTACGACGAATGGGCATTGACATTTTCCGATTACATGAACGTCGGTTTGAGTTACAAAGCCGGGATACAAAAATTTTACACGATTTACACGATCGGAGGCAATTTTATCGAAGATAAACTTTGGGTAGCGGGGATCGGTTTCGGTAATCGCACTGCGCTCGGAAAGCGAATCGATTTCCAACCGGAGATTATTTCGTACAGCTATTTTCCGAGCGATTTCAAAAATGCTCAACCCACTTGGGCGACACACTTGAAATTGGGATTTGTGTACAATATAACCGACAAGCTCGGTATTTCGGTAGCCCCGAGCATTTATCAACTCAGCAGCGATTTGAAGGACGGCTCGGATGTATACAAAGTAAGTCCCATATCATCTTTTTGGTCGCATACCAACGACTCATATAAAAATTCGGTCGGCGTAGGAATCAGTGTGGGATTGATATTGATGTAAACAAGAAAATCTGCACCTCGACGATAGTGTGATCGGTTATTCCGATTTCGTCGAGTTTTCGAAAATTCGATTCCTTTTTTACGGAACAACCCTTACAGATTTGTAAATCTGTAAGGGTTGTATTTTTTGGTTCAATTTGTTATCGGGCCTTCCGACATTTTTTAAGATCTCGTGCAGCAAAACCGATGTTCGTTTCGTCTTATTATTGAGCATCGGGTTCAGATACTGATTATCGATAAAACCTGTATCATGTTTGTTTCATTTTTATCGAAATCGGACACCGAGTGTATCAAAACCGAACGGTTTTCAATTAAGTTGTTTTTGTTATCTTGCACATATTCATTAGTTTAATTATTTTGGCATGTAGCTTGATTTTCCTAAAGCAAAATCATTTAAATAACCATAAAATATTTTAAGTCATGAAAACTTCATTATCATCAAAAATGCATTTGAATCAGCGGACCGGTTTCGGAAGGTATTTCGTAACAGGCATCAGAGTCGAAACCATACTTTGGAAACATTTGCATCAAATAAAGTAAAGAAAAAGAGGATTTATGTCATTTTACAAAGGCACCGATAATTTTCGGTGTCACCGAATGGCATCAATCGGAAAAATATGAATGACAAGTATTAACAATTTAAAATTAAAAAAAAAATGAAAAAAGTATTGATTTTCGGCATGCTGACGGTATTGTTCCTAAGTAATTGCACATGGGTTTACAACAATGATAAAATTAAAGGAAACGGAAACGTAACGACGGAACAACGTACCGTTTCACCGTTTGATAAGATAAAAATTACCGGCGTGTTTACGGTATATTTGTCGCAAGGCGATACCGAAAGCGTGAAAGTGGAAATCGATGATAATTTGCAACAATATGTTGATGTGCATAATTCCGGGCAAACACTCATTTTAAGTATCAAAAAAGGTGTTGATTTCGGCAAAACAACCGAAAATAATATCTATGTTACGTTAAAAGATATCGATCGGTTGGATATATCTGGAGTTTGTACGGTAAAAACACAGACGGCATTGAATTGCAATAATCTTGAATTGAAAGTTAGCGGAGTGGCCAACGGCGAACTCGAACTGTATTGCGATCAGTTGAATGTCGGTCTCGGCGGTGTAAGTAATCTCGATATCACCGGCAAAACCAAGGATTTTAACGTAAAAAAAGATGGTGTAGGCAGTTTGAACGCGGCCGACATGAAAGCGCAAAACGCAACTGTCCGAAACTCGGGCGTGGGAAGCGTCAGCGTATATGCTTCCGAGGAATTGGCTTTGAATAATTCGGGAGTAGGCTCCATCAAATATTCGGGCGATGCAAACATTAAATCGCTCAATTCACAGGGCGTGGGCAGGATCAAGAAAGTCGATTAAAGCTTACGATATCAGATACAAAACCAAATCCGTTTTTATGCAAAACCTACCGGGTTTTAAAAACCCGGTAGGTTTTATTCCGGTATACATAAACTACAATTAGTGTAAAAAGCCGGCAATTTTCGAAAATTGCCGGCATTTTGTTGTCTCAAGGGTTATTTTAAACGAAGTTTCGTTCTTTTTTGATCAATTCGTATGCTTGATTAAGCTTTTGGAATTTTTCGTTGGCCGCTTTTCTAACTTCGCTGCCGAGATAGGCAACTTTGTCGGGATGATATTTAACGGCCATTGCACGATATGCTTTCTTAATTTCGGGAACGGTCGCGTTACGATTAATCTCCAAAACCGCATAAGCCGCATCGGTTGAACTTTTCAAGAACATGGAACCGATGGATTTTTTATCGGTGGTATTAACGCCCAACTCTTCGGAAATGATATCGAGCAGCCGTTGTTCCGAATCGGTAACGGTACCGTCGATGTTTGCCAAATTAAACAAGAAATGGGTTAACTGCAACCGCGACGAATAATCCAGGTTGCGGCGTATTTGTCCGCAAACATCTTCCACGGGGATATCTTGTTTCAACAGCTCTTTCAAGATACTGAGCGCCTCCAAAGATTCTTTCTCGCCGAAATTCTGCTTCAGAAAATGCTTTACGTAATCCAGCTCCGGTTTCAACACCTTTCCGTCCGCCTTCATAATGGCGGCAATCAGCACCAACAAACTGAAAGCGAAATCGCCCATGGTGGTCCGTCCGTCCGGTTTTCGAATGATGTTGATGCTGAGGCTGTCTAAAACAGATCCCGCAATAAAACCCAACACGGCACCCAAAGGTCCTCCGAAGGCCCATCCCAAACCGCCGCCGATCCACTTGGCAAAATTACCCGTCATTCTGTTACAAAATTTATATACGAATTTATTAATTACGAATTATCCTTACATGTTTACTTGTAATCCGCATTCGTAATAATTTTTCTATCCTATTCCAATAAAGTCCAAACTACGGTTAACCCGGCTGTTACGATGGATACCATGCTCATCAATTTAATCAAAATGTTCAAGCTCGGTCCCGCGGTATCTTTGAACGGATCACCGACGGTATCGCCTACCACGGTAGCTTTGTGTACATCCGAACCTTTACCGCCGAGGTTTCCTTCTTCTACATATTTTTTGGCATTATCCCAAGCGCCGCCCGAATTTGCCATAAATACGGCCAGTACAAACCCTGTTCCCAAACCACCAACCAAAAGTCCCATTACTCCGGATACACCGAAAATAAGACCGGTGATGATCGGTATCAAAATGGCCAAAATGGACGGAAGCAACATTTCTCTTTGAGCGCCTTTTGTCGATATTTCGACGCAACGAGCATAATCGGGAGTCGCTTCGCCGGTAAGTATTCCTTTTATTTCGCGAAATTGTCGACGTACTTCTTCCACCATGCTTTGTGCAGCACGACCGACTGCATTCATGGTTAATCCGCAGAATAAGAAAGACATCATCGAACCGATGAAAACACCGACCAAAACTTTGGGATTCATCAAGTTGATTTGATAATAGTTCATGAAGTCGACAATAGAACTTTCGGCTATTTCTTGTACATCGCTAAATACTTTCCCGTCGGGCAAAGTAACCGAACGTCCTTTTTCCACAATGTGTTGCAACCCTATTTTTATTTCTTCGATATACGAAGCCAACAAAGCCAAGGCTGTTAAAGCAGCCGAACCGATGGCAAATCCTTTTCCCGTTGCGGCAGTGGTATTTCCCAAGGCATCCAACGCATCGGTACGTTTGCGTACCTCAGGGTCCAAGTGGCTCATTTCGGCATTTCCGCCGGCATTGTCGGCAATGGGACCGTAAGCATCCGTTGCCAACGTGATACCCAGAGTGGAAAGCATCCCGACGGCAGCAATACCGATACCGTACAGGCCGAGGCTTAATTTTTGCGCCTCCATCATATGGGCTACATCAAAATTGATGGCGCAAAGGAAAGCCATGATGATGGCCACGGAAATGGTGATCACGGGAATAGCCGTTGATAACATACCCAACCCGAGACCGGAAATAATAACGGTTGCCGGGCCTGTTTGACCTGCTTCCGAAACTCTTTTTGTCGGTTTATATGAATGCGAAGTGTAATATTCCGTCGATTGCCCGATGATGATCCCGGCCACCAAACCGGAGATCACGGAAAACGAAATTCCTATCCAATTTTCCATTTGCAACACATATAAAATTCCAAACGTTGCAGCGGCAATCAATATGGAACTTGCGTTAACTCCTCTTCCCAGTGCGCCGAGCAATTGTTTCATATTGGCTCCTTCTTTGGTACGTACCAAGAAGATGCCGAAAATGGAAAGGACAATGCCCACCGCAGCAATCAACATGGGAGCAAATACTGCTTTCAATTGCATGTCGGTGCCGCCGCCGTCAAAAGTGTAAAATGCGGAAGCGCCCAAAGCTGCGGTTGCCAAAACGGAACCGCAATAGCTTTCGTACAGGTCGGCGCCCATACCGGCTACGTCGCCTACATTGTCACCCACATTATCGGCAATGGTAGCGGGGTTACGCGGATCGTCTTCCGGAATACCGGCTTCCACTTTACCCACCAAGTCGGCGCCCACGTCAGCAGCTTTGGTATAAATACCTCCGCCGACACGGGCAAACAAAGCCTGCGTGGAAGCGCCCATTCCGAAAGTCAACATCGTAGTGGTGATGATCACCAATTTTTGAGATGCTGTAGCAGCTTCAACAAAATGATTCAATACGAGATACCAAATGGAAATATCCAGCAAGCCCAAGCCTACTACGGTCAATCCCATGACAGCACCTGCACGGAAAGCCACTTTCAAACCGCTGTTGAGCGAATGACGCGCTGCGTTAGCGGTACGTGCCGATGCATAAGTGGCCGTTTTCATGCCGATGAATCCCGCTAAACCGGAGAAGAAACCACCGGTCAAGAATGCAAAAGGAACCCAACCGTTTTGTATCTTAAATCCATATGCCAGTATGGCAAAGAATATGGCAAGTATTACAAACACAATGGACACCACTTTATATTGCTGTTTCAAATAAGCCATAGCTCCCTTGCGAACATGGGAGGCTATTTCCTTCATGGTGTCGGTACCTTCGCTTTCTTTCATAATACTTTTGAAAAAATAATAAGCGAAACCCAAGGCTAACAGAGATGCCGCCGGAACGATCCAAAATAACGCATTCATATTTTTAAATTATTAATAATAAGTGTAATAACTGCTTTTAAGAAAATAAAAAAATCTCGATTGTAGAAATGTGGGACAAATCTACACATTTTCTTGTCATATTTTATGCAAACGGTCGGAAAAAACAAAACTTCCGCCTATCTCACTTGAAATACGGGCGTGGTGATAATATAGTATTCGGTAGGTTCGCCCTCATTCGATTTCATGTAATATTTAACGACAAATTGTTGGGTCATCGACTTTGTCGGCTTACGCTTAATGAGCAAATAAAACCGTTTGGGAGCTTCGTAAGGAGAATTCTGATTATATTCGCTCAACAGGCCAAGGCTATTTTCGCCCGTCGTGGTGTAGGCAAAAATGTCGATAATGTCGCTCAGATTGTCGTTCTTTTTATGCGTTTCGTCAAAATCGTAGTTGCTGGAAACGTAAATTTTATCGACCAATTCGCGGGTGCCGGCATACCCCGAACGCTTCGAATTACATGCAAATGCTTCCGGAATAAATCCGAACGAAGGTTTGACGTTATGTTGCGAGTGAAAGATCAGTTCGTCCGCCATAAAGTACAATGCCATGCTGTCGCATGCGTACACTTGGTTGGCATAATCCTGACTTGTTACTGCAATGTTCAGTATATTTCCGTTAGTGTAAGAGTATGTATCCACCTCTACAAAATCAATATTTTGAATATCGAAGTAGGGTTCCACATATAAATCGAGACATTCGTCCTTATCCTCGCACGCAAAAGGAAGAGGAACCAATATCCACAAAATCAACAATATTTTTAACTTCGTTCCGGACATACGAAATTTCATTTTTTCATTATACGTTTAATTCTTACATTTGTTTCATTAATTGAGAAACATATTATTACCATAATAAGATATGGAATCAAGTCAATTTTTGGACATCTTGATGCAACGGCAAAGCGTACGCGGTTATTCCGACAAATCCGTGGAATCGGAAAAACTGGATCGTTGCATCGAAGCCGCACGTAACGCGCCGTCGGCTTGCAATGCGCAACCGTGGAAGTTCATTGTGGTGAACGATCCGGAATTGAAGGATAAAGTGGCGGGGTATACCTCGTCGGGGCCGTTGGTTCCGATGAACCATTTTACACGACAAGCGCCTATTTTGGTGGTCGTTGTCCGTGAAAGCCCCAATTTGACTTCTAAACTGGGAACATTGCTTAAAGATAAACCGTACACGCTCATGGATATCGGAATTGTTGCGCTTCAATTTTGTCTGCAAGCAACGGCCGAAGGTCTCGGCACTTGCATTATGGGTTGGTTCAACGAGAAGAGAGTGAAAGAGTTGCTCGGAATCCCGAAAAGCAAACGCGCCGAATTGATCATTACTGTAGGATATCCTTCGTCGGAGACATTACGTCCCAAGGTGCGAAAAAAAACGGAGGAAATATGTTGCTACAATCGATACAAATAGGACCGATCTCATGCAATTGCCGATGAACAATAAAAAGATGCTCCGGGAAGTTTTTTATTTTACGGCAGAAAAATAAAGGGGGACGTTTTTAACACTTCATTTTTTATGACTTTCAATCAGATAATGACCGAACTGAAAAAGAAGACGTATCATCCGTTATATTTTTTAATGGGGGAGGAACCTTATTTCATTGATGTCATTACCGATTATATTGCCGAAAATGCATTGTCGGAACAGGAAAAAGCGTTCAATCAAGCAGTCATGTATGGTAAGGATACTACCGTTTATTCGGTGTTGGATGCCGCCAAACGCTTTCCGATGATGGCGCAACATCAGGTGGTGATCGTTAAGGAAGCGCAGAATCTGAAAGATATCGACAAACTGCAATTTTATGCCGAAAAGCCGCTCCAATCGACCATTTTGGTACTGAATTACAAATACAAAAATCTTGATAAGCGGTCGAAATTATATAAAGCACTCGAAAAATCGGCGATTGTGCTCGATTCGAAAAAATTATACGACAATCAGGTTCCCGAATGGATCAACGGTTATTTGACGGAACGGGGTTATACGATAGCGCCGGCGGCTGCAGCCATGTTAACCGAATATCTCGGCGCCGATTTGAGCAAAGTGGTTAACGAATTGGATAAGTTGATGATCGTGCTTCCCGTAAACGAGAAAAAAATCACGATCGAAAATATTGAGGAAAACGTCGGCATCAGCAAAGATTACAATGTTTTCGAATTGCAAAACGCCTTGGGCGAAAAGGACGTGTTGAAAGCCAACCGAATCATCAACCATTTTGCCCGCAATCCTTCCGGCAATCCTTTGGTGATGGTTATTTCATCTATTTATTCGTATTTCGTGAAAATACTTACACTTCACTACCTGTCGGACAAATCACAAGCCGCTTCCGCTTTGCGGGTAAATCCTTATTTCGTAAAACAATATGAGTCGGCGGCACGAAAATATCCGGCAGCCAAAATCATTCAAATCATATCCGTATTGCGCGAATACGACATGAAATCGAAAGGTGTGGGTAATTCATCGGCATCCGACGGCGATTTGATGCGGGAGATGGTATATAAAATTATGCACTGATTTTTGAAGGAAACGTCGGATTTGACGTATTTTCGATAACAATTTCGGTCTCGGGAAAAAATTCCGATAAAGGTCCTCACCGTCATGTCAACGACAAGATGACGGAGTTGCCGATCATAAAGTTCCGAAGGGATGGTATATCATAACGCAGGGTTTCAACCTTGTCGAGAAAATCGATGCCGGATGATTACTGAGTCCCAACGGGACGGCATAATTTTATATGCCGTTCCGTTGGGACTCGGGTTTGGTTGTTCCGCTCAACTCCGAGGATTAAAATCCTCGGCTTGATTATGTCGTCCCTTCGGGACTCCGGAAACGATAACGCCATCGGAAGAGCGATGCGACATTCACAATATGTCTTCGGCAACTCGTTCCGTTTTCGGCGGACGAACAAAATCCAACGGATATTTTTTCAACATGTTTTTCAGATAACGGAGTATTTTTCCGTATTGTCGTACCCGTATTCCGCGCGATTTAACCGCGACATAAAAAGCCAACGAAAAACTCACGCCGAAATTGACAAATCCGATAAGGGCTATGCCGAACAACACCCAAAACCACTCGACCAAGGGCAGGTGAAATCCCAATCCCCATAAACTGACGGCAAAATTGGCCGTCGAAAAAGTGACGTGGCGAATATCGATCGGCAAACCGAAAATGTATCCGAAAAAAGGCGCCATACCCATAAAAATACCGAACATGAGGTTTCCGATAATCAACCCCGTTTTCTTTTCGACAAACGAAGCAATTCGATCCAATTTTCCGGAT
Source organism: Bacteroidales bacterium (assembly GCA_031551455.1). GTDB lineage: Bacteria > Bacteroidota > Bacteroidia > Bacteroidales > UBA4181 > JAIRLS01. The sequence continues at coordinate 15,327 of JAVBNP010000114.1, forward strand.
GAAAGCGTTAATCGGAGGAGCGGATGCGCCTTGACGCGCTGCGGTATCTTTCCGTAACGGACATGATTATCCACCCATCCCGAAATCAACCCCGAGAGGAACAAAAATATACCCGCAACGGCTGCATACAGGTACGAAGGGCATCTCAAAGGATTGATCTCGTCGAGCAGTTGTTGCGCATGTTCCCCTTCGGCCAAAGGATGCGGAAAAATTAAACTCCACAAGATTGCGATGACAAGCGCCACGGGAAAAGCGACCAACAGGTTTCCCGCAAAAGCTGCGGTTTGACTTCTCCAAACGCGAGCCACGGTAATGGCCAATTGCGGCAAGTTGGGACCACCGAACTTTTTTCCGTCCAGTGAGCCGGCAATGGTGGAAGCCGTCATGGCGGGTTTTTTTGTTGCCAACGTACATCCCGTAATCTGTATCAAAATAAAACCGACGGCATAGTTCATACTGTACCCGAATGCTTGCCAAAAAGGCGCCATGTCCAATCGGTGAAGCAGCATCTTAAATACGGCAAAGAACCCCACGATGATACCTCCGCCGGCCGCCGATCGAAACATTTCCGTATATTCGGCTTTGGTGGAAGTAATGTAATGTTCACCGGTATTTCGTTCGTTTTCGGCCACTTGATACGCCAACAATTCGATATTTTCGCCGATACACTTGCGAATGCTGTCTTTGGTATTTTCGTTTTCGACAACTTTTTTAAATAACCGAACAAATCGCTCTATGTCAATTCCATGGTTTTGGTCGGCAAAGCCGATCACCAAACGTATGCGTTCCAATAACTGTTCCAACTGCAACATTGAGTATGTTTGCCGTATGCTGATCCCGAACAATACCCGTTTGCGTTTGAGCAAGTTTAATATCTCGTCGCATTGGTTCAGTTCCGCTTCGTAATTCTGCTTGAATTGCAACATATGCCCGCGGTTGTTGTTTTCCAAATCGAATCGGAAATCGTTCAATACGCGGTTTTGCCTCACAAACGGCAATGCGATTCCTCCCAATCCTTTTCCGGCGCGTTCCACGATGGTTTTTTCCATACCCAAACCGGCAACCCGATAAGACAATACATCCATCGAATTGATCAATTGTTTCCGAAGCGATTCATCCGACACGTTGAATTCGATACCCAACAACTCGAACAGTTCAACCCAAAGCTTATCGTCGATGCCGCCCACCCATTTATAATCCGACGATTTGTAGAAAACGGAATCGATAACGTAAAGAAAACTCCCTTTGTCTTTAAGCGGAGGAAGTATTTTTCCGCTCAATCGGCGGTTCAGTTCCGAAAAAAATCCCGTTTCCGAGATCAATCCGCTTTCGGTGATCACTTCCGAAACATTTGACCGAACAAACAACAAAGAAATCAATTGCTTGAGCTTTTGAAGTACCTCATCGTCCGTTCGAAGACATTTGATCAGAAACTCTATTTGTTCCTCGGCAAAATGCACCCATAATGCCACTTTCGGCCGAATGGCACGCACAAGAGCGGCAATCAATTTCAATTCGTCTCCTCCCTCCGGTTCCGAAAACTTGATTTGGAGCAACGCATTCACCACGGCTTCCCGCTTTTTATTCGATTTATGATGTTTGTTCATGTATTAACAACTTATTTACAGACGAATGTGAACATTAACGGCTGAATTTGTTATATACAAATAAAATATTTTTTTATCTTTGTACTGTTTTAATTTTTTTCAGAAATTTTTTATGGATTCAAAATTTTCCGAACGTGTCAAAGGGATACTGGGTTACAGCAAAGAAGAAGCCATGCGGTTGGGAACGCCTGTTGTCGGTTTGGAACACTTAATGCTGGGAATTTTGCGTGACGGCGAAAGCGAAGCGGTTGAAATATTGCAATCGCTGGGCGCCGATTTATTCGATGTGCGAAAAACCATTGAGGATCACATTAAACCCGAAATATACGAAGCTATTTCCGAAACGGAAGATTTACCGTTGACAAAGCAAGCGGAACGCGTGCTGAAATTGGTATATCTTGAAGCAAGGTCATTCAAAAGTTCCGAAATCGAAACGGAGCACTTGTTATTGGCCATTCTCAAAGATGATAACGCTTTCGTGACACGAATGTTGAATGATATGAAAATTGATTATTTTTCGGTTCGAAAAAAAATGGAAGGCATCTCGGACGGCGAGTTTCAAGACGATTATTCTCCGGGAACGGGTGACGAAGAAGAATCTAACTCACCGTTCGGCGGAGATCCGGGCTCCGAAAAAGGCAAAATGTCGCAATCGGCCAAAAGCTCGTCAGAAACACCGGTGCTTGATAATTTCGGTACCGACTTAACCAAGGCGGCCGAAGAAAACCGTTTGGATCCGATCGTGGGTCGCGAAAAGGAAATCGAACGTCTTGTTCAAATTTTGAGCCGACGCAAGAAAAATAATCCGATACTGATCGGGGAACCGGGCGTGGGAAAATCGGCCATCGTCGAAGGTTTGGCGCTTCGCATCGTGCAACGAAAAGTATCGCGTGTGCTGTTCGGTAAACGCGTACTGACGCTCGATCTTGCTTCGATCGTTGCCGGGACTAAATACCGCGGACAATTCGAAGAACGTGTTAAAGCGATTCTCACCGAATTGCAACGCAGCACCAACGTAATTCTGTTTATCGACGAAATACATACCATCGTGGGCGCCGGCGGAGCAAGCGGCTCATTGGATGTCGCCAACATGCTGAAACCGGCATTGGCGCGCGGCGAACTGCAATGCATCGGAGCCACCACCTTGGACGAATACCGCCAATACATCGAAAAAGACGGCGCATTGGAACGTCGTTTCCAAAAAATAATGGTGGAACCTACCGGCGAAGAAGAAACCATCGAGATACTCAACAACATTAAGGATCGTTACGAAGATCATCATAACGTCACGTATACGCCCGATGCGATTGATGCATGCGTACGATTAACCAATCGTTATATCAGCGATCGGCGCCTGCCCGACAAAGCGATCGACGCTTTGGATGAAGCCGGCTCGCGCGCGCACATATCCAATATCACGGTACCGAGTAAGGTAATCGAGTTGGAAGAAACCATCGAAGAAACCAAGCGGGAAAAGATTACGGCCGTTAAAAATCAAAATTTCGAACGGGCAGCGGGATTTCGCGATACAGAAAAGATGTTGATCGAAAAGCTGGACCGCGAAAAAGCCAATTGGGAGCAGGAATTATCGAAAAATCGTATCGTGGTTGACGCCGACAAAGTGGCCGAAGTGGTTGCCATGATGACGGGTGTTCCCGTACAACGCATTGCACAGGCCGAAGGATCGCGATTGTTGCGCATGGGCGAAGAATTACGCGAAAGCGTCATCGGACAGAGCGAAGCCATCGATAAAGTGGTAAAAGCGATACAACGCAACAGGGCCGGGTTGAAGGATCCGAACAAACCCATCGGAAGTTTCATCTTCTTGGGTCCCACGGGTGTCGGAAAAACGCAATTGGCAAAAGTATTGGCCAAATATTTGTTCGACAGTTACGACAACTTGATCCGTATCGATATGAGCGAATACATGGAAAAATTCACCGTGTCGCGTCTGGTAGGAGCGCCTCCGGGGTACGTTGGTTACGAAGAAGGCGGCCAATTAACCGAAAAAGTTCGCCGCAAACCGTATTCCGTCGTTTTGCTCGACGAAATCGAAAAAGCGCATCCCGATGTTTTTCACATTCTGCTTCAATTACTTGACGAAGGTCAGTTGACGGACAGTTTGGGTCGCAAAGTCGATTTCCGCAATACCATCGTCATCATGACATCCAACATCGGAACCCGTCAATTGAAAGATTTCGGGCAGGGCGTCGGATTCCAAACGGAAGCACGTGTTGCGCAAAGCAATGAATACAGCAAAAGCGTCATTCAAAATGCGCTCAAGAAAGCGTTTGCTCCCGAATTTCTCAACCGCATTGATGACGTGGTGTTGTTCAGCACTTTAGGCAAATCGGATATTGAAAAAATCATCGATATCGAATTGAAAGGCTTGTTCGATCGTGTGAAAGCAATGGGATATACCGTTAAAATATCGATGGCGGCAAAAGATTTCCTCTGCGAAAAAGGTTACGACATCAATTTCGGAGCACGTCCCTTGAAACGGGCCATTCAGAAATATCTCGAAAATCCGATGGCTGAAGTCATGATCAAACAACCTCCGAAAGAAGGTGACACCGTACGTATCGGATTCAACAAGAAAAAAGAGGAGTTGACGTTTAAGGTTGTTCCCGCCGCGGAAGAAGCAAAGAAAAAAGAAGCAGTTTAACGGATTTTGCGATAATTAATAAAACGGGCGGAACAACTGATGTTGTTTCGCCCGTTTTATTTTTCCGGATTTCGAAATTTCAATGCCGTTTCCGTTCGATCTCGGTCAGCAAAATCTTGCGCAAACGAATGTAATGCGGCGTTACTTCCACATATTCATCTTCCTGTATATATTCCAACGCTTCTTCGAGCGAAAATTTAACGGCGGGAGCGATCCTCATTTTTTCGTCCGTACCGGTGGCGCGCATGTTGGTCAGTTTTTTCGTTTTGGTGATGTTCAACCCCAAATCGCCCGAACGGGTATGTTCGCCAACCACTTGTCCTTCGTAAATTTCTTCACCCGGATCGACAAAGAATCGACCGCGATCCTGCAATTTATCCAACGCATAAGCAATGGCTTGGCCTGTTTCGATGGAAATCAACGAACCGTTGATGCGTTTTTCGATGTCGCCTTTCATCGGAGCAAACTCCGTGAAACGATGCGTCATTACCGCTTCGCCCGCCGTTGCCGTCAACACTTGGTTGCGCAGACCGATGATACCGCGCGACGGTATGACAAATTCCAAATGAATGCGATCGCCGCGGGTTTCCATCTTCAATAAGTCGCCTTTTCGACGCGAAACCATCTCGATAACTTTTCCCGATGATTCTTCGGGTACATCCACATCCAACTCCTCCATGGGTTCGCATTTCACGCCGTTGATTTCCTTGATGATGACTTTCGGCTGTCCTACCTGTAATTCGTAACCTTCGCGACGCATGGTTTCGATCAACACCGAAAGGTGCAAAATACCGCGACCGTACACAATAAACGTATCGGCCGAACCGCCGTCTTCCACGCGGAGGGCAATGTTTTTTTCCAATTCCCGATCCAACCGTTCTTTGATGTGGCGCGAAGTAACGAATTTTCCGTCGCGACCGAAAAAAGGCGAATTATTGATGGTGAACAACATACTCATGGTCGGTTCGTCCACGGCAATGGTTTCCAAACCTTCGGGATTTTCGTAATCGGCCACCGTATCGCCGATACCGAAATTTTCCAATCCCACCAACGCACAAATATCTCCGGGACTTACCGATGTCGCTTTCTTTTTATTCAACCCTTCAAACGTCAGCAGTTCCTTAATTTTCGAACGAACGATGCTGCCGTCGCGTTTCACCAACGTAATGTTTTGTCCTTCGTTTAATGTTCCGCGATGCAAACGACCAATATCAATACGTCCCACATAATTTGAATATTCGAGCGAAGTGATCAGCATTTGCGGTGTTCCTTCCAAGACAACGGGAGCGGGAATATGTTCGATGATGGCATCGCACAAAGCGGTAATATCGGTTGTCGGCTTACGCCAATCGGTCGACATCCATCCTTGCTTGGCCGAACCGTAAATCGTGGTAAAATCGAGTTGATCCTCGGTAGCATTCAAGTTGAACATCAAATCGAAAACCTCTTCCTGTACTTCGTCGGGACGACAATTGGGCTTGTCGACTTTATTGATGACCACAATCGGTTTTTTTCCCAATCCGAGCGCCTTTTGCAGCACAAAGCGTGTTTGCGGCATGGTTCCTTCGAATGCGTCGACCAACAACAAAACGCCATCGGCCATGTTGAGCACTCGTTCCACCTCGCCACCGAAATCGGCATGGCCCGGCGTATCGATGATATTTATTTTGACACCCTTATAATCTACCGAGACATTTTTTGCCAAGATGGTAATTCCGCGTTCGCGCTCCAAATCGTTGTTGTCCATGATCAACTCTCCGGGATTTTCATTGTCGCGGAAAAGTCTTCCGAGTTTTAATAAATTATCCACCAAAGTGGTTTTTCCGTGATCTACGTGCGCTATAATGGCGATGTTTCTAATTTCGGACATGAACTGTTTTTAATTTTCGGGACGCAAAGGTACGTGTATTTTTTCGATTTTTTTACCCGACAACCCCATTCGAATAAAAGAATATTTGATTTTTATCGGCAGGCGTTTAATCGCCTGCCTTTCATATCAAGATTTTTCTATATCCGTTTTTAACCTTTGCAATCAATAAATTAAAAATTAAAAATACATACCAAATGTATTGTATTGACAAACTTCCGGCGGAATCATGCGATTATCTTAACGTTAATAAATTCGTGCCGTTCGGGATAACAACGATGGTAAAAAATGTGTTTATTTGCTGTCGATAAAAACAATTGATTTTCCGTTTCGACACGATTTTTTCGACATTAACGAAGAGCAACCGAAAAGGAAAATAGTATATATCTATGAATTCGGAACATCCAAAAGGGAACATCAGTAAACTCAGTTTTATCGGGTTGATTGTTACCTTGGGCATCGTATACGGCGATATCGGCACTTCACCGTTGTATGTAATGAAAGCCATTGTCGGATTCGGTGCGGATCGGATTGATTTCGATTATATCACCGGTGCGGTATCGTGCATTATTTGGACGCTGACGATGCAAACCACCGTCAAATACATTATTATTACGCTCCGAGCCGACAATAAAGGAGAAGGCGGTATTTTGGCATTGTATGCGCTGGTGAGGAAGAAAAAAAAATCGTTGATATATCTCGTCGCCATCATCGGCGCCGCCACTCTCATTGCCGACGGCGTCATCACGCCGGCCATCACCGTAATGTCGGCCGTGGAAGGATTGAACAATTTTACGCACGGATTGCCCATCGTGGGCATCGTTATCGGGATTTTATGCGTGCTGTTTGTCATTCAGCAATTCGGAACGCATGTTATCGGTCGATTATACGGACCGATCATGTTTTTGTGGTTTTTGATGCTGGGAATATTGGGCGTATCTCAAATCGTGCATTTTCCGAAAATTTTTTACGCATTTAATCCGATGTATGCCATCGAATTGCTGGTAAGCACGCCTTACGGATTTTTATTGTTGGGTGCGGTTTTTCTTTGTACTACGGGCGCCGAGGCGCTTTATTCGGATTTGGGACACTGCGGCATCAAAAACATTCGGGTAAGCTGGGTTTTTGTTAAGATAATGTTGATATTAAACTACTTGGGGCAAGGAGCATGGCTCTTGACCGTACGCAACTACACGGAAAATCCGTTTTTTGGCATTATGCCTTCATGGTTTTTGGCGTTCGGCGTGGGTATTGCCACGGCGGCGGCCATAATCGCAAGCCAATCGCTCATAAGCGGCTCGTTTACCATTTTTAACGAAGCGATGTCTTTGAATTTTTGGCCTCGCCAACATATCAGTCATCCTTCCAACGTGCGCGGACAATTGTATATCCCCTTCGTCAATTGGTTCCTGATGTTCGCTTGTATCGCGGTCGTATTGATTTTTCAAAACTCATCCAACATGGAAGCTGCCTACGGACTTTCCATTACCATCACCATGTTAATGACTTCCGTTTTATTGATTTACTATATGAAAACCATCAATTATCCGTTGATGGTGAGAATATTGTTTGCGGTGGTGTTTTTCACGATTGAAGGCGCGTTTTTGACGGCCAACATGTTTAAATTCATGGACGGAGGGGTACTCACCATTGCTTTGGCAAGCATTTTCTTTACGGTAATGTATGTTTGGTACACCGGTCGAAAGATCAAAAACAAATACATTCGTTTCTTCAAAATACAAGATTATGCTTCGGTACTGACCGATTTAAAAAATGATGCGTCTGTTCCCAAATATGCCACCAATTTGGTATATCTGAGCAAGGCCGATTTGGCCACCGATGTCGAAGGAAAAATTGTCTATTCGATCATCAACAAAAATCCCAAACGTGCCGATCATTATTGGTTACTCCACATCCATTACATCGACGAACCTTACACGCACGAATATTCGTTCGAGGAAATTATTCCCGATACGTTGTATCGCGTGGAATTCAGAATCGGATTTCGGGTCGAAACACAGGTCAACTTACACTTTCGGCAAGTAATCACCGACTTGATGCAAAGCATGGAAATTGACGGAAAAAGCGGTTACGAATCATTGAAAAAGCATCAAATAGGCGGCGACTTCAAATTTATCGTCATTCATCGGGTACATAATTATGAATACGGTTTTTCGTTCGGCACAAAATTGATCATGAAACTGTATAACTTATTTGCCCGCATGGGCATATCCGATATCAATGCGTACGGATTGGATACCAGCAGCGCGCAAACGGAATTGGTTCCGTTGATCATCAACCAAAGGCATCGAAGCAAACTTGTTCGAGTTTACGATAAAACGACATGACAACAAATCCTCTCGTACTCATCGTTTCCGCCACCGCTCGGGAAGCATCTCCCTTGATGGATCAACTCGACGGTCGAAAAAACATACTTCCGAACCTGTTTACCGGAAATTTGAACGATCAACCCGTTGAAATAGCGATTTGCGGAATCGGAACAACGGTCACCGCATTCAATCTTACCCGCTTGTTATCGCAGCGTATATACGGTTGCGCCGTATCATTGGGAATAGCCGGCGCTTTCGGTGACGATATTGCCGTCGGAGAGGTGGTACAAATCGTCGAAGATTGTTTTGCCGATTCGGGAATTGACGATAACGGCAAATTTTTGAGTCTTCGCGAAGCGGGTTTAACCAATAACGAAGAAGGTATTTTCACCGGCGATTTTGTCGTAAACCCCTCTCCCGCCCTTTCGCCGTATCGCAACGTTCGCGGAATAACGGTTCAAACGGCAAGCGGAAGCGCGGAAAGAATCAACGAATTAACCGATAAATATCGCCCGGAAGCGGAAACAATGGAAAATGCCGCGTTCTTTTATGTCTGTCGCATGATGCAAATTCCGTTTGTTTCTTTTCGGGCCGTTTCCAACAAAGTGGAACCGCGTAACCGAAACAATTGGCAAATAGCGCAAGCCGTGGAGCGCGTCAATGCGGCCGTAACGAATTATATTTTGAACATACAAAGCGAAAAATAAAATTAAGATGTTGATTCTTTGATTCATGTTAATTTTTCGTACTTTTGCGCTCGTTCTTTATCCGTCATACATTTATAATATATATCAAGAAGGATGTTTTATCTCATTATCGTTCTTTTTATCATAGGTTACGCGGCTATTGCTCTCGAGCACAACTTGACCATCGATAAAGCAGCTACGGCATTGATAACGGGTACCTTGGTATGGGTATGTATCGCTTTTGGAGGCGATACCATTTTTCCCGGAATGCCCGCTTTTCAAGAATACATGCAAACCCATCCGAAAGGATCGGTTGCAGGATTCGTGGCGAATCACGAGCTGATCGAACATTTGGGCAAAATCGGCGAAATTTTGTTTTTCCTCCTCGGGGCGATGACCATCGTCGAAATCATCGACAGCCACGGCGGATTCAGCATGTTGTCCAAAGTGATCAAAACCACGAACAAAGTAAGATTGTTGTGGATATTTGCGTTTTTGACATTTTTTATGTCGGCTGTATTGGACAACTTAACCACTACCATCGTAATGATCGCCTTGATGCAGAAATTGGTGGGCGGAAAGAATACCCGTTGGTTCTTTGCCGGATTGATCGTGATTGCGGCAAACGCCGGCGGAGCATGGTCGCCCATCGGCGACGTAACCACTATCATGTTGTGGATCGGTGGACAAATAACGGCATATAATATCATTTTGCAATTAATCATTCCGAGTTTGATCTGCATGATGGTGCCGTTGGTGATTGTATCCTTCACCATGAAAGGAGACACCGTTCCCCCGTCGCGTACCGATCGTGCCAAATCGTTGGTGCCCACTACTGACCGCGAACGATGGATTATTCTTTTGTCGGGCATCGGCGGATTACTGCTCGTACCCGTGTTCAAATCCGTAACGCATCTTCCGCCTTATTTGGGCGTGTTGTTGGTACTGGGTATTATGTGGATCATGACCGAAATCCTGCATCGCAAAAAACAAAAAGAAATGAAGTTGCGACTGACGTTGGCGGGAATATTGAAAAAAATCGATACGCCCACCATCTTCTTTTTCTTGGGTAT
>JAVBNP010000254.1:0-3880 GCA_031551455.1 Bacteroidales bacterium
AAGTCGATCGTTTATAAAGTGGTTAAATTGGACCGTGTGTATTTTGCCGGATTAACCCGAAAAGGGCTGAAACGCGGCAAATGGCGTTTTCTGTCGCCCGAAGAAGTCGCTTTTCTCAAAATGATGCCTTCTTAAACAATACGAGATAACCAAAAGCAAATTAAAAACCCGTCAAACTTTTAAAATTTGACGGGTTTTTGCGTAAAATATCGGACAATATGTCATCCTTCCGTGCAATTTCGGCACATGACATATTGTTTTCTGTTTTCAAGAATATTTTGTCGGAATCTCATGTAATTATCATTTTTCCAAATAACGGATAAGGGTCGATCGGCAACATTCCCGACGGAAATTTCGGCGTCCTTATCGAAACAACAAGGTACAACATTACCCGAAACGGTGATTACCGTTCCGTTCCATAATCGAAAGCAACGATCGGGAAGTTTATTTTTGATAACGTATCGTCCGTTCGGAATCTTCTTATAACGCGAATATCGATCAATATTCGTCAATAAAGGATTACCGTTCTCGAAATCGTACAGTTGGGCGGTCTTGATCTCCACCTTATCGGCACCGGCTTTCATCGCCATCGCACGCACTTCGTTCAATTGGTGTTGATTGGTGCGAAACACGATAAATTGTACGACGATGTACGGTGTGGCGGATTTAAGTTGTTCGCGCCAACGACACAAACCGGCAATCGCTTCAAGTACTTTATCCAACCGTCCTTTTCGACGATATGATTCGTAAGTCTCTTGTGTGGTACCGTCCATGGAAATGATGATGCGTTGTAATCCGGAACGAACCGTTTTTTCGGCATCATCGTCATCAATCAATTGCGCATTGGTGGAAACGGCGGTATATATTTTTCGTCGAGTTGCCGAACGCATCATCTCGAATATGTTACGGTGCAAATAAGGTTCGCCTTGAAAATACAACATCAAATACAACAAACGGGGATGAGCTTCGTCGAGAACCTTTTCGAACAACCGGATATTCATGCTTTGCTTGGGGCGAGTCAATTGTTGCATGCCTGCGGGACATTCGGGACAAGCCAAATTGCAAAAGTCGACGGGTTCGATCGACATGCCGTAAGGCATACCCCAAACAATCGGTTTTCGCGTTATTATCGATAAACCGTATGACACGTTTATTTTCAGCACGTTCAACATTTTCGCAACGTTCAACGTGCGCAGAAATTGAAAAATATCGGATATGTAAGGAGAACCGAACAAACTTTGAATCTTTAAATCGGAACCTGTGAATACATTATCTCGTCGATCCGTTGCAACTTTCGGTCGAGCGAATCATATCCGTCCAACCACCAAATCCGAGCGCCGTTGCGTTCCATGTGTCGGAACCAAGTCATTTGCCGCTTGGCAAATTGATGAATGGCCGTATTGAGTTGATCGAACATCTCATCGTAGGTCAATTCGCCCGTCAAGTATTTTGTCAAATATTTGTATTCCAAACCGTAATACTCAAGTTGCTCGGGAGTAAGGCCTTTATCGAGCAATGTCCGAACTTCGTCAATCATTCCTTCCGCCAAACGCTGTCTTAATCGTTCGGTAATCCGCCGACGTCGCGATTCGCGATCGAATTTGACGCCTATCAGCAATGGTCGTATCTCGGGATAATCACTTGCTTCCAAAGGGTATTCCGATTGATATGTTGCAATTTCGACGGCGCGTATCATTCGTTTACGGGTATCAACATCCGAACGATTATGCATGGTTTTCAACGAAGCCAATAAAACTTTCAGTTCCGCATCGGACTTATTTTCCAAATCTTTCCGCAATTCTTCGTTTACGGGAACCTCAATCAATCGGTAACCGTTAATGACCGCTTCGATATACATGCCCGATCCGCCGCACAATACGGGCATTTTTTTTCGAGTCGTAATATCCTCGTATGCTTTGAGAAAGTCCTTTTGGTATTCGTATACGTTGTATTTGTAACCCGGATCGACAATGTCAATGCAATGATACGGGATTTGTCGGCCTTCCACCACGTAATCGGCGTAATCTTTCCCTGTCCCGATGGTCATATCACGATATACTTGCCGCGAATCGGCGCTGATGATTTCACCGTTGTTGCAATACGCCCACCGAGCCGCAATCGATGTCTTACCGCTTGCGGTCGCACCCAGTATCACAAGAAGGTTATACGGTTGAATGTCCACTTATTTTCGAATCGATATAAATCTATCGGATTTTTCGGGAAAGATAACAAAATTTTATTGCCCGGTGAATCACCGGCACAAAAAACAACTATATTTGAAATACACACAAAACACACAAAGCCATGAATAACAACTCCTTTTTGCTCTATGCTTCTATTGTTGCATTGATTTGCTCTTGTTCTCCCAAAGTAAGCAACACGATAACGAAAAACTATCCGCCGCAGGCGCCGAATGCACCCGTAACTGTTTATACCAAACCTCAAGACGTTCCGCTGCAATCGGAAGTATTGGGTACCTTGGCAATTGACGATACGGGATTTACGACAAATTGCGATTCTGCTACCGTTTTTTCTTTGGCAAAATCCGAAACCCGCAAAGTCGGCGGTAACGGATTCTTGGTCACCACCTACTCAAAGCCGTCTTTCTTCGGCAGCAGTTGCCACAGAATAGCCGGTAATATGTTGTATGTTTCCGATTTTACCAAACCGATAACCGAAACAGGGGTTAATATTGATCTTCAATCCGAAACATCATCTTCCGAAACGGTTCAATTCGTTCAAGTTCGTCCCGCGGATATAAGCGATTTGGGAATTCGTCGTCCAAAAAGGCAATTATCGCGTTTAACGTTTGCGCTCGATGCTGGATATGGATGGAGAACGGCAAAAACAAACGAAGATTTAACAAGTTACGAAAAAGATTTTATCGGTCATTTAAAATCCGGCTTCGTATGGGACGCTTCCGTTAACTATTATTTTAACGATCATTACGGCATCGGATTGACATTCTATCAATTTCGATCAAAACACAGCGATAATGCCCAACATTCAACCTCCGGAAAAACGGGAATATTGGAAGCCAAAGATCGCATTACATACATCGGTCCCGCATTCGTGATGCGATTCCCTTTCGGTAACAATGCATGGACGTTTGATTTGAATGTGGGAATGGGATATATCGGATATAAAGAAGTGCTGAACTTTCCGGACTTAAAGGGCACTGCCGATGGCGCTTCCGTGGGATTTCAAACGGGACTCGGGTTATCGTACAAATTTGCTCCGCAATGGGGAATAGGATTCAATATACAAGCAACATCCGGCGTATTGACCGAAATGAATACGGAAGAAAACGGAGTTAAATCAACTGAAAAATTCGAGGCCGGTAAAGGCGAAGGGCTCGGACAAATCAGCTTATCGCTCGGTATTCGGTTCTATATTCAATAAAAAAACAAAGCAATCGTTTCCGCTGGAAACGATTGCTTTGTTTTTACCGCTTTGATCAAGACTCGAAGCGGACACGATGTTTTTATCCGTTTTTCAGAACCACTTGCCGAGAATCAAATGGAAGTCGCGAGCCGACATTCCCGCGGGCCGACGTTGCGTGATGTTCTGGTGGTTGTAATAATACAGTTTGGCATCGTCGGTGCCGAACACTTCACAATAGGAACGACCATTCTTTTCGTCCTCGGCGGGACCAAGCTGATGCAACACAGCCGTATTCGGCGCTTTTTCTTCAATAGCTTTTACCATTTCTTCGGAAGTAACGATTTTTACCTTTCCGGGATATTCCGCCTGTATTTTTTCCACCGTATTAACTTCTTCGGATAAGTCGCTTTCTTTCACCAACAATGTTTTATCCTTCAATTGTTTCGAATCGTCGCTGTATTGTTTCAAATTATACAACGGTTTCGGATTTTTGGCC
>JAVBNP010000239.1:0-7704 GCA_031551455.1 Bacteroidales bacterium
TAGTCCGGATTTTGAAGTATAAAATCGAGCGCATCCTTGTGATTGAGCAGCATAATTGCCTCTGCTTTGGTTTTTCCCGGCGCCGTTTCCCGTTCCATAAGCAGCCTTTCCGTTTCAAGCAACGAGTAGGTGTTGCCTTCGATTTGCGAAGATTTCCAACTCAAGTCTATCGCCAAGCGATTCATATCTTTTCTGTACTCAGCCTCGGTTAATGTCGCAATATTTGCCCGGAACTTATCTTCCAAAGCATTCAGTTTATCCAATTCTTCCCGACTGAAAAGGTTCACTGTTTCGAGTGTATCGATCAGCGAAAAGTTGTACCCTCCGATAATTTCACGCTCATCTATTTCTTTCTTGAAGTATTGCTCCGGATCTATCGGAGCAAACAGCAAATATCCAGGTGAAACAACGTAACGACTTGCCCGTCCCGTTCCTTTGACCTCAAGCAGGTTGTCGACAACCATTTTGGCCAGCATCCGTTTTACGGTGGCATAACTTACCTGCGGCAACAAATCGGCTATTTCTTTGGAAGAACCGGGCTGTATCCGGCGTACAATATCGATAATTTGTGTCGTTTTACTATTTTGCATCATCATTGCCGATTAATTACGGCTCACAAATATAATAATTACGGCTCAAATATCATATACTTTGAGCCGTAATTACGAAAAAAATGAACTGTATTTATAACGGTCTCTGGCAAGTGTTATAAGTTTTTTGGTAGAACATATCAACAAAACTAAACAACTTTTTGATTGTTGCGCACAGTCCGGAAATGTTATTTGATTTTTTTGACGAACATAGGGAAAGAGAGATGAACGGAGAACCCTTACCCCCGACCCCTCTCTCAATTGGAGAGAGGAAACTCTTCCGGACGAAATCGAGACAATCCGTGATAATTTATGACCGGGAGCAAACGATGAGTTATCGGTATGCGAAGCTCCGAACAACCATGTCAAAATATAATGCAACAGAAATCGTCGATTCTAAAGTTTTTTTGAACATTAGATACAAATCAAGTCTTGATTATGGTTTTGAGGCATATATATCGGAAAATACGTATTGCTTTTACCAACTTTGATTGTCGGGAAAGTCCATGTCGGGCGACTTTTTCGAAAAATGATAACATTTTACGAATTAATCCGTAAAACATACAGACATTTTAAAATCATATCTTAACATTTTAATAACCCGAAATAAAAATGAAAAGGTCATTAACATTAATAGGCTTATTAATACTCTTATGCGGAAACGTTGATGCAAAGAAAAAATTTCGTCCCGCTATTATCGTGAAACAAGACGGAACACAGGTGGAATGTTTGGCCGAATATCCGGACAAGGTTGATGCAAAGGCAATAAAATTCAAAGCCGATAGGGACAGTAAAACCCAAAAAATGGAAAGTGGTGACATAAAAATGATCCGCTTTTTCCTTGATGATGATAAAGCAGTGGACTTGGAACGCCTCTCGGTGATCAGTTGGGCCAATATGTATCGAGGTAAACAAAAAATTTCCAAACCGATATGGCTGAACGTATTTATGCGCGGTCCCGTAACACTTTATCTGAATGTGATAACAACCACATCTAAAACGGGTACATCTACGGAATATATTTATTACTGCAAACGAGATAACGAAGAAGTTGCTTCTACCATTGCGGTAGTGTACGGCGGAGCGGTTATCAAAATCGGAGACCCTTTCCCCAAAATCGCATCAAATTATTTTGCGGACAGTCCGAGTATTGCGGAAAAAATAAAGAATAAAGAAAAGGGATATTCCTCAAAAGAAATGGAAGCCATTGTGGGAGAATATAACTCGGAAAAACTGGCACAACAAGGAAAATAACATAAACGAATCGGTCGTAATCGCTACAACCGTGATGATTACAGCCGGAAATAATTCTAAATAAGATGAAAAAACAAAAAACGCTGCTATCGTTGTTTTTGCTGTTTTGGAGCATGACAACACTATTTTCGCAAGACAATCTGAAAGACTTGATTTGTATTGTAAAACCACAATATCCGGCAGGAACCAAAGAAATTTATGAGGAATACGGACGGGCATTGGCAAGGGATGGTTATATCAAAGCGGGAGCGTTGCTGCGTATGGAGGCAAACGGCGGTTTCGGTTCCGGTGTTGTTATAAAACATGACGGGAAATATTACGTGTTGACGAATTTTCATGTCATTGAACATGCGCGGTCCGCGTCGCTCGAATTTAGAACAAACTCGGATGAGAACAAGCAAATTAAAGAATGCAAGATTGTTGCCAAAGATAAGGATTACGACTTGGCGCTGATAGCGCTTCCGTCCGATTCGGGTATTCAATCGGGCTTTACATTTTCCGACATATCTCTCAAGGAAGGAACGGAAGTATGGTCCGGCGGATTTCCGGGTTTGGGAAATAAACCCTCTTGGCAATTGGGAAAAGGTATTGTTTCCAATGAATCGTTCAAAGATTCGACCCTCTCCAACGCCAAAATACCGTATGTCATTCAGCACACGGCACAGGTTGATGCGGGCAGTTCCGGCGGAGCATTACTGATTGCTTCATCAAGCGAAAAGTCCGGTTATTCCGTTGTCGGGATAAATACGTGGAAAGCCGGAGGACGGGAAAGTGTTAATTTTGCCATTCCCGCCGGCGCCGTTTCGGCTTTTCTCAAAAGCATACAAACAAACGAAAGCATCGGCGACTCCAAACGAAAAGTGGAAACACGAACAAAAGAATTGATCGCTTCGAAAAACGATGATGGTTACAAGACAACGCTGCCGTTTATCGGCGAAGATTACATGTTTTCAATTCCCGCGTCAACGTTTATGGAAATGTTTGCCGATGCATCAAAAGACGCCAAAGACGATGCCGTAAAAGCATTGCGTAAACCGGCGCCGTTTGATGCTTTTCGTATCATTGTCGCGGATGCCGTTCATAAAAAATTGAAAAAAACGGAACTCGTTTATACAGGTACAAAAGAAGATTCGGACAAAATAATCTCGAACGTAACCGCAAAAGGGAAAGAAGCGGAGATGACATGGACACCGGAATCGGGAGAGTGGTTTTTGATTAATACTTCTGGGTTGGATATGAAAACGTCGGCAAATAACAGCTACGCAACAAGAGGTTGGGAGGAAATTGACCGTGCAATATACGTCGGCATCGGATTTCCGTTTGGCGACGATGAAAAAAATAAATACACATTGGGTTTCGAAAGACGTCATGCCAAATGGTTTGCATTATTCTACGAACTATCCTTGGGGAAAAAGGTGGCGAAAACGGAAGAACCCGACGAAAAAGGGCAAATGCAGCCGGCAACCGTGTCGCTCGGATATTTCGGTTTTTCGTTCGGTCCGCATTTCCAAGTTCCTTTAAAATTCGGTCCGGTTTATACCATTCCGTTTGTCAAAGTTCCGATAGGAGTTAATTTGGGAAGCGAAGCAACCGATATTCATATCGGCGCCGGACCCGGAGTACGTTTTGCGTTTCAATTGGGAAAAAAAGATAAGTTTCTTTTCTTGGATGCGGAGTATCGTTACAGGTATGCTTTTAAACAAAGCGAATCTTATAAATTGCCCGATTCCGTGTCCGGGTTCGGATTGAGCTTGGGTTATGCTTTCTGACGCGGTTTTATCGGTTGTTTTATCGATTTCCGGTTAGGATAAAATAAAAAAGAATCTCAAAGGAAAAGTCAATATAAAATGATGATCGGTTTTTCGTTTAAACCGATTATATTTGTATGTGAATTGGGAAAGATCCGGATTTATCGGATCTCTTCCGGGCTTATCTCGGCGAAGCCGGTTTCGGGAAGCGCTTTAAGAAATTGCGAAGGCATGTTGTGCCCGGTTGCGTTCATAAAGAGCTTTGTCGGCAGATGCTTCGCTGAAAAGTTGCCGTCTCGTACAAAATTAATTCAGATTCATATCGGATAATCATTTTATATCTATGCTGCACGATCCGAGTCATATTCCGCATATACCGTTGGAACGGGAAATATTCTTGGCCGACGATGAGAAAGAAGTTTTACGACGTTTGGGCAAAAAAATTGCCGAAATAGCCTCGTTGCCCGTTCACGAAGAAAAAAGACGGCTTTGGCGCCGAATGAATGATCTGAACCAAGAAAGGTCGATGGTTTGGATCAACGAAATTCCTTGGCACGAGATGAACGTGAACGATGAGTTGACATTACAAACCCGCGATCCGTGGGCGAGAGATTTGGAACAAAATCTTCGCCGAACCATTTATCAATGGGAACACATGCCCTGCGACATGGTGGTGAATGATTGGTTGGACTGTCCGATCGTTTACCGTACCACCGATTTCGGGATCGTGGAACAGGTGGATACGGTTCATATCGACGAGAACAATGATATTTATTCCCGCCGGTTTAAAGTACAAATCGAAGATTTCGGTGATATCGAAAAGATAAAACTGCCGGTGATCACATACATGGAGAAGGCGACGCAATATGCGTTTGATGCCATGGAGGATTTGTTTTCGGGCATCATTCCCGTCAAAAAAACGGGTCAAACGCATATATGGTATACGCCGTGGGATTTCCTTATCCGTTGGTGGGGGATAGAGGAGGCCATGACCGATTTATGCCTCCGTCCCGAATTGGTACATGCGGCTTACGAGCGAATGGTCGATGCATGGATGTCCGAATTGGACCAGTTTGAATTGCAAAATTTGTTGAGTTTGGATTGCAACAACACGCGAATCGGTTCGGGCGGGTACGGATATACCGACGATCTGCCTGGAAAAGATTACGACCCCGCGCATGTTAAGGCGCACAATATGTGGGGATGTTCCAATGCGCAAATATTTTCGTCGGTTTCGCCCGAGATGCATTGGGAATTTGCTTTGGAACACGACCTTCGTTGGCTGAAACGTTTCGGATTAACCTATTACGGATGTTGCGAACCGCTGGACCTCAAGGCGGGCATATTATCGCGCATTCCCAACCTGCGCAAAGTATCCGTCAGTCCGTGGGTGAACAGTAAACAAGCGGTCGAAAGTTTCGGCAACCGTTACGTATTGAGCCGTAAACCGTCGCCTGCGGTTTTTATTTCATGGGATCCCCGCGAGGCGGAAAAACAACTGAGAGACTTTATCGATATCGCGAAAGGTTGTCACGTCGAGTTAATCATGAAAGACATTTCGACCGTGAAATATCAACCTCAAAGACTTTGGGAATGGGCCGATTTGGCCATGAAAGTCGTCAATGACATTTGATAACGGAGTATTGTTAATTCCTTTGTAAGGAAGTCGACATCTTGAATCCGGAGACTTTTGCCGAACCGGTGAAGGCCGGTTTTGTGCAAAAATGTTTATCTTTGAACCCGGAGATTCGACTCCCGATGATTTTTCCCGCTTACATTATCGTCAGATGCACCAATCGGGGAGATGATTCGTCGGATTTACCGAATATTTTACTCATGCCGATTTTCGATATTTTATGAAAACGATTATTCAACTTTTTGACGAATGTGTTGCGAAGTACAACAACAATACCTTTTTGTGGGAGAAGAAAACGGATCGATTCGAACCGCTTACGTATCGTCAAACCAAAGATGAAGTATATCGATTGGCCGCCGGATTATCAAGTCTCGGCCTTGAGCGAAACGATAAAGTCGCTTTACTTTCCGAGGGTCGCAACGATTGGATTATCGGCGAGTTGGCCATTTTGCATGTCGGTGCGGTCAACGTTCCGTTATCCGTGAAATTGGAAGAACGCAATGATTTGCTGTTTCGGTTACAACATTCCGAAACGAAATACATCATGGTCTCCGGGACGCAACTTTCCAAAGTACGCGCCGTTGCCGCAGAGCTACCCGAATTGAAAAAAGTGATCGTAATGGACAACCGCGACGATTACGAAAATAACGAAATATCGATCGAATCATTGCGTGAAGCGGGAGACAAAATATTGTCCGAAGATACCGGTGCGGTCGATTCGATTGCCTTGCAGGTTGAGGGCGGAGATTACGCCAATATCAGTTATACGTCGGGTACCACGGCCGATCCCAAAGGTATTATTCTGACGCATCGGAACTATACCGCCAATGTGGAACAAGCCATGTCGATTATCGAAATACCGGAACATTACAAAACGTTGATTATTCTGCCGCTCGATCATTGTTTTGCTCATGTGGCCGGGTTCTACAGTTTTATGGCATACGGAGCAAGCGTAGCCACCGTGAAAGTCGGCAGAACGCCGATGGAAACGTTAAAAAACATTCCCGGAAACATTAAGGAGATAAAACCGAATATTTTGTTGAGCGTTCCTTCATTGGCCAAGAATTTTAGAAAAAATATCGAAGCCGGAATCAAAGCCAAAGGAAATTTTACTTGGAAGCTGTTCAATCATGCGCTTAACATGGCATATGCATATAATAAGGAAGGATACAACAAAGGCGGTTGGACGCAATGTTGGCGGCGACCGTTTTTGGCGTTATACGATAAAATATTGTTCTCTAAAGTGCGCGAAGTGTTCGGCGGTGAATTCGACTTTTTTATCGGCGGCGGAGCATTGCTCGACATTCACATGCAACGATTTTATTATGCCTTGGGGATTCCCATGTTTCAAGGTTACGGCCTATCGGAGGCAACACCGGTAATCTCGGCCAACACAAAACGAAAACACAAATTAGGTTCATCGGGAATTTTGGTACGACCGATGGATCTGAAAATATGCGATGCCGAGGGCAACGAACTTCCTGTTGGAGAAAAAGGTGAAATTGTTATTCGCGGCGAAAACGTGATGGCGGGTTATTGGAAAAATCCCAAAGCCACGGTCGAAACGGTACGCGACGGATGGTTGTATACCGGCGACATGGGATATATGGACAAAGACGACTTTCTTTATGTTACCGGTCGGTTCAAAAGTCTGCTGATCAGCAGCGACGGTGAAAAGTACAGTCCCGAAGGGATAGAGGAAGAGATGGCTTCCAATTCGCGCTACATCGATCAAATGATGCTTTACAACAATCAAGATCCTTATACTACAGCTTTGATCGTTCCGAACAAAGAAGCGTTGAAAAGTTACGTCAAATCACATGGTTTAAATCCCGATTCGACGGAGGGAAGAGAAAGAGCGCTCGGCTTGTTGCAGGAAGAAGTGAATCAATACAAGAATGGCGGAATTTATGTCGATAAATTTCCCGAGCGTTGGCTTCCGGCCGCAATTGCGGTATTGCCCGAAGCTTTTACCGAGCAAAATCAATTGATGAACAGCACCATGAAAATAGTTCGCGGCAAAATCACCGAACGTTATGCCGATCGTATCAAGTATCTTTACACTCCCGAGGGAAAAAATATTATCAACGAAGAAAATTTGAAATCTGTGTTTTAAACGACGTTTGTCCGATTCGGATGGACCGAGCTTATGATATTCCGTTTGCGGAACAGATAACCCGTAATAAATTACCCTATAATTGAATGTTATGAAAAACGAAGGACAATCGGAATCTCGGAATGATATTTCCCGCCGGGCTTTTATAAACCGTACGGCCGGTATCGCCGGAGCCGTTGCTTTTACTCCCGTGTCGACACTTTTGGCTGCTGGTCCGTTAAAAGAATCGTGGCCGAAGGATGCATCGAAATTCAAATTTTACATGATCGGTCACGGACATATCGATCCCGTGTGGCTTTGGCCGTGGAACGAAGGCATTTCGGTTGTCATGAGTACGTTTCGATCGGCGCTCGACAGAAT
>JAVBNP010000276.1:0-8249 GCA_031551455.1 Bacteroidales bacterium
GTTGCGGACGTGCATGCAATCGTGAACT
Organism: Bacteroidales bacterium; assembly: GCA_031551455.1. Taxonomy (GTDB): domain Bacteria; phylum Bacteroidota; class Bacteroidia; order Bacteroidales; family UBA4181; genus JAIRLS01. Next base: position 29 of record JAVBNP010000276.1, read on the forward strand.
GATAGCTACGTTGGACAATGTGGAATTGACCACGCGGGGAAACACCTCGCACCGTTGTTCGCTGATCGAAAACATCTTACGCCGATCGCTCCAGTCCTGCGGCACTCGATTCATGTGAAAAGCTATCGGGAACAATATGACGGTTTTACCCGTTGATTCGCTGATACGCTTGGCCCACGGAAGATATTTGGCCCAATGTTTTTCGTTAAATCCGTGAAACATTAAAATGACTCGATTCGATTTTTCGAATTTTGCGGGATGAAAAACATGATACCGAAACCGATGATTCTCCGTAATGTGGGCATCGGCCATGTTCAACGTATGGCTCGGGTTGACGATACCGGTTTCGAAATCGTACGGCAAATCGCAATCAAATGAATGTCGGTCGCATCGATACTGTTCCTCGCCGGGTAAAATATCGCATGAATGCGATTCAAAATCGAAGTTATATAAATGCGTTTCTTCATCGATAATATCAAAATCGCGATAATTAACCTTTTCTTTCAACATTCGATACAATTCGATGTATTCCGGTTTCGATTTCATAGACCTGCAATTTTCGAATTTACATATATAAATCGTTATTTCGGATTCAATCCCAACTCTGCCGCTTTTGCGATCATAAAATCTTTTGCGGCTTGATATTCGTTTGGAATGACTCCGTCCAAAATGGCGTCTTTTATGGCGGTTTTTATGATTCCGATTTCTCTTCCCGGCGAAATGCCGAATGTTTCGATGATTTCGGTTCCCGAAACGGGCGGCTGAAAATTGCGAACGGCGTCTTTCTCCTCTATTTCCTTTAATTTACGGCGTACCAATTCGAAATTTTGTCGATAACGTACCACTTTGTTTTCGTTTTTCGATGTGATATCGGCATCGCATAAGATCATTAAATCATCAATATCGTCACCCGCTTCGAATAACAATCGCCGAACGGCCGAATCGGTTACGACATCTTCGGCCAAAACAATCGGTCGCAAATGGAGCAACACCAATTTTTGAACGTATTTCATCGGTTCATTCATGGGCAATTTCAACGAACGAAACAATGCGGGAATCATTTTCGATCCGGTAAACTCATGCCCGTGAAACGTCCAACCCGTATCCGATCGAAAACTTTTGGTTGCCGGTTTACCGATATCGTGAACCAAAGCGGCCCAACGAAGCCATAATTTATCGGTATGCGGACAAATATTATCCAAAACGCGAATGCTATGCAAAAAATTGTCTTTGTGTGCATATTTTCCGCGTTTTTCCACGCCTTTCAACGTAGCAAGCTCGGAAAAAATCAATTCGAGCAATCCCGATTGGTCCAACAACAAAAATCCGATGGAAGGCTTGTCCGACATGATGATTTTATTCAATTCATCGGTAATTCGTTCTTTTGAAACGATGCCGATACGCTCCTTGTTGCGGATAATGGCGGCGAATGTATCGTCGTCGATTTTGTACCCGAGTTTTGCCGCAAACCGAACGGCCCGCATCATGCGCAAAGGATCGTCGTCGAAGGTTACGTCGGGATTTCCGGGCGTACAAATGATCCGACGTTCGATATCTTTTTGCCCGTCAAAAGGATCGATTAATTCACCGTAGTTTTCTTTATTTAACGATAAGGCTAACGCATTAATCGTAAAATCGCGACGTTCTTGATCGTCCCGCAACGTTCCGGCTTGAACGACCGGCTTGCGGGAACTACGGCTGTACGACTCCCGTCGTGCGCCGACAAATTCTATTTCGTCGCTTCCGTAACGAAACATGGCCGTTCCGAAGTTTTTAAAAATACTGACGGCCGGCGATCCGGGAATGCGGGCGGCTGTTTTTCGCGCCAAATCGATGCCGTCGCCCAACACGACAATATCGATATCCTTGGAAGGACGGCCGATGAGCAAATCGCGAACATATCCTCCGATCACAAAAGCTTGCACGCCTTCTTCGGCAACAACGTCCGCTATAATCTTAAAAACAGGATGCTTCAAGCATTCTCGCATATTTCCGACGATTGGGATAAAAAGGACAAAGTTAATGATTTTTGCGGATAAGCGCGGAACGCATGAGTATGCTCGCCGAATCGAATCAATCGTTAACCAATGAAAAACGTCGGGTTCCCGAACCGACTTGCTCTATTTTTACGAATTTTCCATCAACGATCCCTTTTACCTTTTTCCCGTCCATCGTAAGGGTGTATTTGTCGGCCGATAAAGGCAACCATACTTCGGCAACGGTATTGGCGGGAATGGTAATTTCCATATCGAAACGTTTTGCGGGCGCATTGTCGAACGAAACAAAAACATCGCCTCGAACGGTCGGCATCTTCATTTCCGCGTGTTGCAACGTAGCGGGTTGAGGTTTGATGCGTATTTTGCGAAAACCGGGTTCCATCGCTTCCACACCCATCAATTTACGCGGAATGAGGTTGGCCGGAGCGGCGCCCCAAGCATGGTTCCAATCTTGATTGGGTTTGTATTTATTGTCCCAAGCTTCCAACGAAACGGTGGATCCGACACGGATCATGTTATACCAGCTTCGATCATCCGTTGCCGTTAACAGTTTCAGCCCATGATCGGCATCACCGTAATTATAAACAGCTTCCAAAAGAAATTGCGAAGCGTACACGCTGCAGGCCATTCCCCGGTTGCGAATAAAATCGGCGACACTTTTCTTATTTTTCGAAGGAACCAATCCGAACGCCATCGGAAACATACCGGAATGCAATGCGGCGTGTTCCGTACCGATACCGTCGACGTAACGTCCTCTTTCTTTGCTCCAAAGCAACTTGTTTATTTGTTGTTTCACATGCTCCGAGCGTTTGGTAAACTCATCGCGATCGGATGTTTTTCCGAGCGCTTCCGCTATTCGGGCAATGAGAAACAAAGCCTCGCAGTGATATGCGTTCACCACGGTATTGTAATCGGTAAATACGAATCCGTCGGACTCGCCCGGTTCGTTTTTGCTGCCGGTTTGAGGCCAATCGACAATATCGGTCAATTTTTTGCCTTTGTATCGAATCGATTGCAGCATCTCTGGCGTTTGTTTTCCCGTGCGCGTGCTGATGAGACCGTTGTCCTCCGTCAGTCCGATCAACGTTTTGGCCTTCAAAACGTCGTAAAATCTTTGCAACGATGCAGGATTTCCGGTATACAGGTAATCGTTCCAAGCCATTAATACCGATTGCATGATCCATTCGGTGGGCCAAGTGGGATAATCGATCAAGTATTCGTGACTGTGCCTTGCCATGGAAAATTCGCGATCGACCGAATAATGGCACAATTGATTGATCAACGCATCCGCTTCGTAAGGAATGCGTTCCCGATCGCCGTCGATGTACGTTCCTGCAAACGAAGTGGCTTTGACGGAATATTTACACAAATCCCATACTTGATTCAATGTCGTGTCAGACGAGCGAAAATAAGACGCTTGTTCGTTGAACGGATAATGAACCGTTTGTCGGACAATATCTTTGGATGTTATCTCTCCGGAATAATTTTCCAATTCGCAATAGCGAAAAGGCGTTACTTCCCCGATGTAATCCGGCATCAATATCGGTTTCACCCCGCTCGAATTGGCGGACATATCGGTGTTTCGTTTGTCGGGACGAATTTTGACGGTGTAGGTGTGTGTGCCGACCATCAACGGTAATTTGTATGCCGCATAACGAATGGTTCCACCCGGATTTCGATCAATGCGGCCGTCTCGGGCATGTTCGCCCATGCGGACAATTACGGTGTCCGTTTCCGATGCGAATAACGTGATTCGCAACCGTCCGAACGCCGCTTTTCCGAAATCGATAAAGGCAATTTTTTGCTCCGATACCGTGCCCGACACATTGGTAATGCGTACGGGATATTCATCGGTCACCTGCAACGGATAACAGGCTGTTTGATTATCCGCTGCATCGGCCGTGATAAAACTTTTCACCGACGAAAACGGACTTTCTTCCCCGTGATTGCTCCGAGTTTGCACTTTCCAATAATACACCGAGTTCGGCTGCAGCGGCTTTCCTTCATATTGCACGGCAACGGAGTTATCGCCGGTCACCCAATCGCTGTCCCACATATCGGCTTGATCTGAAGCGAGCATCGTCGCGTCACCGGCAACCAAAATGCGATAAGCCGTTTGAAGCGTACCGGGCTTGTCGTCATTCATTACCCATCCGAAATAAGGTTTATCGCTCCGAATACGCACCGTTTGATATCGTTCGACGGCCGTACCGAGTTCGCCGAGCGCCATATCGGACGGATAACCGTCGAGAAACACACGATCGGTATGTTCCAAAAGATCGACGGTAAGGTTTGACGGCGGTTTTGCCGCCCAAAGAATATTTATTCCGAAAATCAATAATCCGAGAAAAAGAAACCGACGTGTCATGTTACGAAAAGTATTTATGTCGAAAAAATCGACAGATAATATTACGGCACCCCCGATTTGAAATCGACGGGAAATTTTGTCATAATCGAAAAAGCCGGCAAAAACTATCGTTCCTTGTCAACCCAACTTTTGCAGTATATGCTTATCAAAAGGTATTGGAAAGGCAGCAGAAACAAGAGGAACTTTTTTCAAGTTGCCCAGCCAACCGAACAATTCCGAATCCGACAATTCGGATTCGAATTTAAGAATAAAATCCAAATTTTTGTATTTCTCGAGCAAAAATCCGTTGTCGCAACGATTGGATATCAACAAAAGGATTTGATCTTCGCCTTCATGAGCAAAACAAGCAAATTCTTCACCTTTATCGGTTCGTAAACCGGCGGTTCGTGCAAAATCGAGTCCCAACTGTTCGTTCATGCTCCAAGACAAACGATAATCATTCTCATGAGATGAAATACCGATAATCGTAAATGTTACCGGGGCCGATTTCAGTATGTTTCGTTTAGCCATACGTCAAACGTTATTGTTGTTTGATACGGTCCAAATATTGTTCCAAAGCGTCCGTGGAAAAGTCCGTGGATGTGGAAATATAAGTTAATGCTTTTTTAGACGCCTGTTGTTCCGCCTCTTTTTTCGAACGTCCGGCTCCCTTTTCGATGGCCACGCCGCCAATAGTAACTTGAACGGAAAAAATCGAACATGAATCCGACTTTTTTTCTTCTTCAAGTAATTCGAATCCTACTTGTAATTTGTATTTTTGGCCCCATTCGATCAGACGGCTTTTAAAGTCGGTTTCCGTATGCACCACCAGATCTAAATCGATATAATTCTTGATGACATGGTTTATGATGTATTTTCGTGTTTTGGAATAACCTTTGTCAAGATATATCGCTCCAATCAATGCTTCAAACGCATCACCGCATACTTTGCTTCTTACCACCTCTTTACTTTTGTTGAAAATCAACACTTTATCCAATCCCATTTTCGAGGCAACGGAATCCAATTGCACACGGTTAACGATTCGCGAACGCATTCGCGTCAAAAAACCTTCGTGTTCCCGAGGAAATTTCCGAAAAAGATAATCCGCAATAACCACGTCAATAACGGCATCGCCCAAATATTCCAGTCGTTCGTTATTGGCCAAACTTCCGTCAGGCAGTATGAGGGAAGCCGAACGATGTAAAAAAGCCAACTCATATAACCTAATATCTCGCGGCTTGATTTGGAGCCGTTTTCTTAAAAACGAATAAAACTCCTTATCTTTTACCATAAGGAGTTTTAACATACGTATCATTTGTGTTATTTCGCTATTTTCCCGTTTTTTTGAATATTACGGAGGTATTGTGTCCTCCAAATCCAAACGTATTGCTTAACACATATTCCAACTTCCGTTCTTGAGCTTTATTGAAGGTGAAATTCAACTTGTTGTCCAAGTCGGGATCATCGGTGAAATGGTTAATGGTCGGAGGAATGATTCCGTTATTGATGGCCAATATGGAAGCAATGGCTTCAATGGCGCCGGCAGCTCCCAACAAGTGCCCCGTCATTGATTTGGTCGCACTGATGTTGAGTTTGTATGCATGTTCTCCGAACAGTCGTTGAATAGCCTTAACTTCAGAAGGATCGCCTACCGGAGTCGATGTCCCGTGGACATTGATGTAATCAACGTTTTCAGGCTTCACTCCCGCATCTTCCAAAGCAGCTCTCATTGCTCTAAAAGCGCCGTCTCCTTCGGGATGCGATGCGGTAAGATGATAAGCATCAGCCGACATACCGCCTCCGACAACTTCGGCATATATTTTTGCACCTCTTTTTACGGCATGTTCATATTCTTCAATAATCAATCCGCCTCCGCCTTCGCCTATTACAAAACCATCCCGATCCTTATCGAAAGGACGTGATGCCGTTTTATAATGTTCATTGTTGGTCGACAAAGCCTGCATGGCGTTGAATCCCCCCAAACCCGTTTCGTTGATGGCGGCTTCGGAGCCTCCGGCAACGAACATATCGGCTTTTCCCAACCGTATATAATTGAATGCGTCTATAATAGCATTTGACGATGAAGCACAAGCCGACACTGTCGCATAATTGGGCCCTTTCAGTCCGAATTTGATGGATATTTGCCCTGCGGCAATATCCGAAATCATTTTCGGAATAAAGAACGGATTAAAACGAGGAGTGCCGTCACCACCGTAAAAACTCTTCAATTCTTCGGCAAACGTAGCAATACCACCGATACCCGATGCCCAAATGACACCGACTCTTTCCAAATCTGCTTGCTCCAAATTCAGCCCCGAATCGGCAATTGCCTCGGTTGCCGCAGCTAAAGCAAACTGTGTGTACAGGTCGTATTTCTTAATCTCTTTTCTCTCGAAAAGAGTCGAAGGATCGAAATTTTTTACTTCACAAGCAAATCGTGTTTTAAACTTAGACGCATCAAAACGTGTAATCCAGTCGGAACCGCTTACACCGTTAATAAGGCCGTTCCAATAATCCGAAACGTTGTTGCCTATCGGGGTAAGTGCTCCAAGACCGGTTACTACAACTCGTTTTAATTGCATAGCTACAATCTAAAACAATGCTACTTTTTAACGTTTTCTTCGATATACTTGATTGCTGCGCCTACAGTAGCAATACTTTCAGCCTGATCGTCGGGTATGCCGATATTAAATTCCTTTTCGAATTCCATAATCAGCTCGACAGTGTCAAGAGAATCAGCGCCCAAATCGTTGGTGAAGCTGGCTTCGGGTGTAACTTCATTCTCATCAACTCCTAATTTGTCGACAATGATAGCTTTTACTCTTGATGCAATATCTGACATAATGCTTAAATATTAAATGAATAAAAATGGTTTAATATAAAATTTAAACTGCAAAGAAATGTATTTATCTCATATTTTCAAACTAAAAACACCAATTAATTGCAAAAAAAATAGTTCAATCGAATTTTGTGCAAATGTATTATTTTCATTTTCAACACATTGTGCATTTGTGCGGTCAAAACATCAAGACTTATGTACGTTTACCGGCTTAAAGCCGTTTTCTTTTCAATTGTTTCACACATTATTAAAGTAAACTGCATGTTTATTATATTATATGTGTCGAATTGGCTTAAAAACGAAATTTATTTGTTTCGGTGAGCACTTGGTTCAATACGAATGCATCGAAACGAAATCCCCATAGTCAAACAATACGGAAATACTCGACTGATGGCCATGTGTTTGTAAAGAGGATAAGTGTGCGGACAATCCGATCATCCGGTATTTAACGTCAAAAACGGGAAAAATGTCGTTTTTTATACATCTTCTTATGAATCATATTAATTTTGTTGCATATTTGTTGCGCAATTTATTGCAACGGATAAAATCTTTGCATAAAATTTTTGACCTTAGTATGTTGTTTTAATCAAAGTATTTATGCGTCAATATTTTCCCGGCATTATCATCGGATGGACCGTTTTGATTATCGGTACTTTGATATTCAATCTATATCTCTTTCGCAAGAATTCGGAGACACTCGAAAAAACCAAATTAAAAACATTATTCCAACTGCTGGTAACCACCCGACAATGGAATTCCGATCACGGTAAAGTTTATGTTCCCGTTACCGAAACCATGCGGCCGAACCCCTATTTGATTCATTCCCGCCGCGACATCGTTTCGAATTTCGGAGATTCGTTAACGTTGGTAAATCCTGCTTTTATGACACGGCAACTGTCCGAACTTTCGGAAACTGCCGCATTTCACATCACGAGTTTAAATCCGATACGACCGGCAAACAAGGCTGATGAATGGGAAACCAAAGCATTGCAATCATTTAAGAAGACGGGCGACGAATACTTTGAAAAGGTAACATCG
>JAVBNP010000036.1:0-39522 GCA_031551455.1 Bacteroidales bacterium
GAGTCAGCCTCGCGTTCTTGTCGAATCCGTCAACCTGCACGGCAAATTGTTTATGACCGAACAGGACCGCCTCACACACCTTATGCGAAAGGATATGCCGCGGACCACAGAAACGGCATTCACAACCGACGACGAAAGTGTGGCTATGCTGCGGACGAATTTCGCGCAACTGGTCAGCCGGGCTACCGGCTACTGGTTTATGGAGTTCAGCGGCGCTCCGGGCTATCCGCCGTTCTGGTCGCACGTTCCCTTGGAAGAATATGCCGGAAATTTCAATTCTCCCCGGATGATGGCCGATATCAAACATCAGAAAGACTTTTACGACAAGGCGATACGCTCCGACTATGTACCGGTAGCGGACGTAGCATTCTTTTACGACTTCAATACCTTTTATTACATGGCGGAAGCCGATAACCGCCAGACACGCGAAATCGAATATGCTTCCAACAACTGGTTGACGGCCGATGCATACCGCAGCGGGGCCTCGTTTGATACCTACCTGTACAGCGATCTCAAAGCCGTCGATTTAAGTCGGTATAAAGTTGTTGTTTTCGGCACCACATATTGCATCAGCGATGAAGATATGGCATTTATCAACAGTCACATCAAAAAGGACGGCCGTACGGTCATATTCAATTATGCTCCCGCCTATACGGACGGAACAAAACTCGATATCGGACGGATTCGGGAGATTACGGAAATGGAGATTCGTCCCATTACGATATCCGCGCCTCCCGTTGTAACATTCAAAGACAAGGATTACGGATTGGAGGCGGACGGTTCGCCGGGACGCGTACCGGTTACTCCTCTGTTTGAAATTAACGACAAAAGTGTAGATGTTTTGGGGCAATACAAAGGTTTGGATGCCACGGCTGTTGCCAAGAAAAAGCAGGCGGATTATACCGTTGTGTATGCCGCACTGCCCCTGCGTAACCCGGATTTGATGCGGGAACTTTTCAAGGAAGCCGGAGCCCATATTTACAATGACGCCAATGACGTAGTGATTGCGGGCGGCGGTATTGTGTGTATGGCAACAAAGGAAAACGAAGGTGGTCGGCGCATTATTTACCTGCGCAACGGAAAAAATGTAGAATTGGAAATGAAACCCGGATCGACAGTGATTTTGGATGCCCAAACCGGAGAAAAGATATTCTGACATCCGGCGCGTTTAAATTGTTTATTTACCGATTTCTGTTTCTTTTTTACTTTTGTATTAATTCCTTATCCTTAATTGTCGTTTGTTTCGTAAACATATTTTTCGACTTTTCAAATCATTGCATATGAAATCCATACTTCCTTTTTTAAGTGCGTTTTGTTTGCTGAGCGCTTGTACCATGCGGTCTTCGGATGAATTGACAAAAGCAAAGACGGAGCACTATCTCGGACGGACGATATACAATATCAACGGGAAACGTTATGCCCCCATCCTGTATTCACCGCCGTTCAGCATTTCCCGTTCTCCGTACGGCGAGGACGGACGCATCAACTATACCAATTTTACGAAAGCGGGTATCGATTTAATCGAAATGCATATCGAATTGCGCAATGCATGGAATCGGGACGGATCGTTGAATCTTCCCATGGTCAGGAATGAGTTAATCAATACGTTGGATGGTATTTTGGAGATCAATCCCGACGCCTATTTTCAAGTTAGGGTCGATTTTCATGCGCCTCGTTGGTGGCTCGATCAATATCCGGAGGAATTGGTTCAATATGCCCGAGGCCCAATTGATTTCAGCACGGCGAATGATATTGTACGCGCTCCCAATGCGAGTTTGGCTTCGGCGCGTTGGCAGGAAGATGCGACCGCTATCGTGAAACAATTTCTGGACTACCTGCAAACAACGAAGTCGGGGAAACGGATTTTCTCCTTCATGGTCGGCGGCGGATGCGGCAGCGAATGGACCTATTTCGGTTATAAACAGGAGCCCGATACGGGGGAGGCGATGACAAAGCATTTTCGGGATTGGCTTTCAAACAAATACCAAACCGATCAATCGTTACAAAAAGCATGGCTTGATCCGAAAGCAACGATCGCCGCCGCCACCGTCCCCGACATGGAAGAACGTCGCTTCAATACGGGAGTATTCCGCGATCCGCAAAAAGAACGCCGTATCATGGATTATTATCATTGTCATCAGGAAACGATCGAAGGCGTTATCAGTCACTTCACGAAATTTTTTAAGACAAACTGGCCGAGTGATGCGTTGGTGGGGATTTTTAACGGTTATCTTTTTTCCGACAACGATTTTAACTCCACCGGCTATCTTTATTTCGACCGCTTGCTGGACAGTCCGTATATCGACTTTTTCGGTGCTCCGTACAACTATAACTACGACGCGCGGGATCTTGGCGGCACAAGCCAGCACCGTTCCCTTACCGAGTCCGTTAACCTGCACGGCAAGCTGTTTATGACGGAACAGGATCGCATTACGCACCGGATCACCCAGTCGCGAACCAACGAAACGGTCTTTACGACCGACGATGAAAGCGTGGCCATGTTGCGGACAAATTTCGCCCAGTTGGTCAGTCGGGCGTCGGGCTATTGGCTTGAGGAGTTTAGCGGTTTCCCGGGTTATCCTCCTTTTTTTGCCCATGAACCTCTGGAAGAATATGCCGGAAATTTCAATTCTCCCCGGATGATGGCCGATATCAAACATCAGAAAGACTTTTACGACAAGGCGATACACTCCGACTATGTGCCGGCAGCGGACGTAGCGTTCTTTTACGACTTCAATACCTTTTATTATATGGCGGAAACCGATAACCGCCAAACGCGCGAAATCGAATATGCTTCCAACAACTGGCTGACAGCCGATGCATACCGCAGCGGGGCCTCGTTCGACACCTATCTGTACAGCGATCTCAAAGCCGTCGATTTAAGTCGGTATAAAGTTGTTGTTTTCGGCACCACGTATTGTATCAGTGATGAAGACATGGCGTTTATCAACGGTCACGTCAAAAAGGACGGCCGTACGGTTATATTCAACTATGCTCCCGCCTATACGGACGGAACAAAACTCGACGTCGGACGGATTCGGGAGATTACGGAAATGGAGGTTCGCCCCATTACAATATCCGCGCCTCCCGTTGTAACGTTCAAAGACAAAGATTACGGATTGGAAGCGGACGGTTCGCCGGGGCGCGTACCGGTTACTCCCCTGTTTGAAATTAACGACAGAAATGCGGACATTCTGGGGCGATACAAAGGTTTGGATGCAGCGGCCGTTGCCAAGAAAAAGCAGGCGGATTATACCGTCGTGTATGCTGCGCTGCCTCTGCGTAATCCGGATTTGATGCGGGAGCTTTTCAAGGAGGCCGGAGCCCATATTTACAATGACGCCAATGACGTAGTGATCGCGGGCGGTGGTATTGTGTGTGTGGCAACAAAAGAAAACGAAGGCGGTCGGCGCGTTATTCACCTGCGCAACGGAAAAAATGTAGAATTGGAAATAAAATCCGGATCGACGGTGATTTTGGACGCCCAAACCGGAGAAAAGATATTCTGAACTCTACCGACTGCTTGCTTTTAAGATGTTTGATGTGTAATTAATGCAAAACGGACGTGATTCATCACGTCCGTTTTTGCATTATCATATCATTATTCGTCTGTTACCCTTTGACGATTTCTTCTTTATCCTTATCCCAATACATGGTACGGCCTTCCAAATATGCCCTCGTGCCCATGTGTGCGGCAATGGCTTCCTGAAAAGCGGCATCGATGTTGCAACTCGGCGTGGTGCCTCTGCGGATGCATTCGATCCATTCGCGAATATGCAGGTAAGTGGTATCGTAACGTTTTCCGTTTACATAAGCATACAACAACCCGCGTTGCGCAAAGTACAATTCGGTGGCCGAACTGACGGCATCCACGTTGGTTTGTCCCGGAACATAGGTAATCAACGGCGTATCGGGTTTGATGACGCCCTGCTTGATTTTATCTTCGTAACGGGTCGATCTCGGATCGACTTTCACGATCAACGAGTTTGACAGCTCCATGGATGCATCGTGCCCCATGAACACTTTTCCGCGCGAGCGTTGGCTGGCCAACGTGGCGCTGTATAACATGGTTAAATTGCGATCGGGAAATTCGAACGAGGTTTGCAACACATCGGGAACCGTTCGTCCGTCTTTGAAGAAATATACTCCGCCCGACGAAGTGGCCGAATGCGGAATACCCACGCCGAGAATTTGGTTTACCGCGTCGAATTCGTGCGTTAACAAGTCGCCGCTCAATCCGGTACTGTAATCCCACCAGCAACGCCAACGGAAAAAACGTTTCAAATCGAATTGATCGCGCGATTCGGGACCGACATATCGTTCCAAACCGTTCGCTTTCATGTAATCCGTATATTCTTTGATTCTGTCCGGATTGCCTTCGAATTGTTTCCAATCGATGGTCTCGGGGCTTGCCGTTTCGTGGATCGGATATACCCAAGCGCCGTTGGGATCGTTACGATTGGTGCACACTTCGATGAGCGTAACGGGACCGAGTATTCCCTGTTCGACGATTTGTTTGGCTTTAAGGTAACTGTCCGTTTGCCGGCCTTGATGCCCGAATTGAAACGTAACGCCGCTTTTTTTGATAACATTGCGAATCAAATACGTTTCGGGAACCGTCCACGACATGGGTTTCTCCAAATATACGTGTTTTCCCGCCAAAGCAGCGTCCATGGCCATGGTACCGTGCCAATGGTCGGGCGCAGCAATGATAACGGCATCAATGTCGTCGGCCGCCAACAGTTCTTTGTAATAACGGTATCGTTTCGGCGATGTTCCGTATTTACCGCCCGTACCTTCACGATGAATGTTCGAACCCGCCAAAACAGCCGCTTCGCCGTAGGTATCGAAAATATCGCAAACCCCGTTTACCGTCACGTTCAAGCTTTCTTGTTCCATGTAATCTTTATAACGGGTATCCTTGGAATTTTTGGCGGCATCTTCCATCAGTTTGTCGATCAACGAAGGTTCGGCGAATCCCGCGGCTTTCAGCAATTGTTTGCCGCGTATGCCGAAACCGATGATGCCCAACCGAATCGGTTTTCCGTCGGGGTTCATGGGGGCGGCCGACGGCGGCGTGATGGGGTCGAGTTTGAATAAATCGCCCAAATCTTTTTTGGCCCGGTCGAATTTCGTTTTTTTGTATACGCCGTAGGCCATCATTCCCAATACGGGAACGGATATAAGGGTTTTTAAGGCATTTCTCCGACTTTCGGATGCCGGTTGTTGTTCCCGGCCGTTTTTATTTTGTTCCGACATGATTTTTTGAATTAAGGTGCATGTTGACAATTTCGGAAGGTTTGCTCCCGGTTTTATTTCTTGTTTTTACAAATGTATGCGTCGAGTCCGAAAATACGTGAAGTCGGAAAGACGTACAATACCGCAATCGCAACTATTTCGATCAGATTTTTGTCCACCCAAAGATAAGAGCCTTCGCGCGGCAACATGAATTCGGAGCCGACAAACGGGGGATGCGACAGGTAATAAAGCGCCAATAAAGCGATACCGCCGATGCAGGCAACACGGGTTAAGCATCCGAGAATCAAGCCAAGCCCCACCAATATCAAGCCCCATTCGTTCAAAAAATTAACGCAATTCAATGCACTCTGATTGTTTGCCATCGATTGAAACATGGATGCAAACCAACCTTGCGAATCCATCAGATAACCCATTGAAGTCCACTTGGGATTCAGTACTTTGACAATTCCTTCGTACAGAAAATGCCAACCGACCAGCATGCGCAACGCCACCAGCCAAAAAGTTTGTGATTTTGAATATGAATACATTCGTAAATATAATTATGTGGTTAGATGCAAAACCGGGTTATTCGATTGATCTTGTTTATTGATCCTCGAAAAATCACACCGTGAAATCGGATGATTTGTATACAATATACCGCTCTCCCGTTCAATTGGCCAATTTAATATCGATTAATTCTTTGATATCGTTCAAAATCGTATCGTCTTTGATGTCGATTCCGATGCTGCGACCTTCGGCATAAGCTTTTGCGGATTCGATTTCCGTTTTTATCGTGTCGTTAATTTGACTTTTCATAATCGTGTCGACGGCTTTTTGCCCGAATACCAAGACAACTTTGAAAAATTTGCCTCTCGGCAACAAATACACAATTGCCCGCTTTTTGTCTTTGATTCGAAAATTCCACCCGTATTTTTCGCCCGGATAATTCCATTCATCCGTTGCCGCCGTATATTTCAAATGAACGTAATTCGCAATCGTTTGCCCAAAATTGTATGTTTCACCCAACGAATTCATCAATGCGGCATCATCGGGAATCGTTTTTTTCTCGGTAAATATACTTTTATCCATAAGGGAAATGATTTTTCGGTCTTACCCGAAAACAATCGACGATCGCAAATGTACAAACTATTTTCATATAACGAACGCTTTCGATTATTATAAAGAGTCCGGTTAAAAATGAATGAAAAATAATATTTGGCTAAAGCCGATATGATTTTGCTCATTAATTCGTCAACTAAAGTTGACGGCAATGATTTGATTTTGTATTCATTGCCGTTGACTGAAGTCAACGTTTAAAAGCAAAACAACCCGAGGAGCTTTAGCCAAACCAACTTTTAATCATAATTCAAAAGAACCGCTTATTTTATTTTCGGACTTACCGATTTCCGAAATCAATCACGAATATTTTAATTTCAATTTGATTTTGGTTCCTCCGGAGAGTTTGTATTTTTTCAATCCCGTCGAAACATCGGTTTCATCGGATTTTAATTTGATTTTTTCCCGCCCGTCAAGCATTAAGATGGCTGTTGTTCCTTCGGGAATCTCCAAATACAACTCACGATTACCTTTGGTTCCTTTGCTTTTGAATACAATGGCTCCTTTGACCGTTTGCGGATACAATTCCACTTCTTTCAAGTCGCCGAGTTGCGGCCGTATTTGAAATGTTTCGTATCCCGGCGTGATCGGTTTGATGCCGGCAATTCCCTGATACATCATAACGATCGGTGCAACGGCGCAATGGCTCCATTGTTCCCGCGAATCGGGTACCGCACGCCAAGACTCTTGAACGGTGTTATTCAAGATAACCGAAGACATGGTTGCCCAATTCCGCCGCAAATCGCTCAATACCGCATCGATTTTTCCGGATTGAGACAAAGCCCATAAAGGCCATACGGCGTTACACGGATACGATATGCCCAATGCTTCGGGCTTGGTTTCCAATATCTCGATGCTTCGTTTATCGTTGTTGCCGGGACATTGCCCGTAAAGAACGGCGGTAGCCAAAGATCGATCGCAATAACGCGGCGTACCGTCTTCTTTCACCCAAGGCAAATTATTCACGAAAGTTTGCTCTTCCTTGCTCCAAAATTTATCCACGCAACGGGCAAGCAAATCTTTTCCGAATCGCTCGATTTCGTTTGCCTTATCCGTTTTTCCGAACGTTCGGCACAAAGGCGCCAACGCATGGACGCACATCGCGGAGGTATACAAATTGAATGCGCATTGTTTGTGTCGTTGTTGCTTATAGGCGTTATGATCAATCCAAACCGAAGGAACGCCCAAGTTTTCCACGCGGAGCAAGCCGTCATTTCCGCGAATGGTGGTCAAATAGTCGAAAAATCGCAACAATCGGGGAAACGATTCCCGCATGGCGATTGTATCGCCGGTATATTGGTAATAATAATGGTTGTCGAAGCAAAATCCCACTCCGTGATCCAAAATGGGCCCCCACCCCGTGAGTTGCAATTGTCGTTCCATAACGCGGGCCAAACGATCAAATGCGGGCCACGCATCCATAAAATAACCGTCGAGCGTTATTCCTTGGCTGAACGTATTGATAAATCGCGCGGGTAACCGAACTTCCCCGAAAACTTGAAGAATCGGATGAAGTTGATGTCCACCGTCGCCGCTGTATTGCTGCCGTTCGCGAGCCATCCCGTCAACGGGTGTTTCCTGCGCCGAATTGTACAACATGTTTACCGAAGCATCCATCAAACGTTGCAACGCCGGATCGGAAACTTTGATTTGGGGCGTCACGGGAAAATCGTATTGTCGGCGACGTATACCCACGTCACTGATTTTTACTTCTCCAGAATAATTTCGTATGTGAAGTTGCACCCATCTGAACGATTCGAAATCAAACGTTTCAAATCGATTAACGCCTTCTTTGCAAACAAAACGCGACCATGAGTTGAAATGCGAATTAATGATAACGGGGCCTCCGGGTTGGTGCGCTTCATGGACCAACAATTCCACGATGGTACCTGCGGGAGCTTCGATCGTAAAATAAGGCCAACCGACCGATTGATCGGTAAAATCGAAAGTAAGAGCCGCCGATTTTCCTTTATTTTCGGGTACCGTCCACGAATCGGTTCCCGTTTGCTTCACCGCATTCATCCATTCCGCTTCGTATGCGTTCGGAGTCATCACATCGAAATATTCTTCGGCGGGGCGTATCCAGTTTATCCAAGCGGATTCGACCAAACGTCGGACTTTTACGTCGTTTTCGAGCATCATCGGGATGTTTCGTTTTCTTACTTCCGAAACACGGGGATCACCGAATATTTCCCATTGATATTCTCCGAATCGCGTACAGATCGAAGGTTTGGTAGCCGAAATGTCGGATTGTATCGCCGGTAACCAGTCATTTCCGACTTCAAAATCGACCGTATTCCATCCGTAAGGAAAGCGTCGGGCATCAAAATCTTCCTGCAACGTACGCGCAAAACTGCGCTTATATTGACCTTGCACCCAGCTTTTGGCCAAACAACTCAACCAAGACTTGTCCGATACGATTTGCTTACCGTCCATATCCAATTTAAACAAAAAACCGGGTTTTCCGATGGGCCATGTACCTTCACCGAAACCGTAATACAACACTTGGCATGCGATGACGTTTTTTCCGGGTTTCAGATACGAAGCGATATCGATCGGATCGGCTTCGGGCCAACGCGGATCGCAGGGCGCCGGGCCCCATTGAACTCGTTTTCCGTTGACATACAACAAATAGCGACTGTCGGCCAATATTTGGCCTCGGGCTTGAGCCGGTTGTTTTTCTAAATCAAATTCCTTACGGAACAGAATAAACGTGTTTTGCAACACCCGTTCCGAAGGATACCAAATCCATTTGGCGGGCGAAAGATCCACTGATTGTATCTCTTGTCCGTGGGAAGCAACACTAAAAACGAGAGATACCAAAATAAAAATAATTCTCATGTAAATAGGGTTTTATTATAATTTGATAACAGTTTTAATATTCAACATAATTTTTTGTCTGTCAACATGTAACGCAAATAGTTGGCTTGCTTGTTATAGAAACAAAGCATACAAAAATAAACAAAGCATCGAAATAATCGCAATAAGAAAAACACGAACAATACATATTTATGGTTAACTAACTGCAAAGAAATCGTTTTCGAAATGATGATTTTTCGATTTCCGTTGCATGAATCATATTCGAACCGTCTCCCCTACTTGATCGAAATTCGTCAAATCATCCGAATTATCGGACAACCGTGTTTCGGTTTATGAAAGAAACGGTTATATTTGTTGTTTCAATTATGTTCACCGGTAAATTTACGACAAAAATATGAATCGTTTTTTTCTTTTTACGCTGATATTGCTTGCTTATCAAGTCACTGAAGTGCATGCTCAACAACGTACCGCACCGCTTCCGACAAGTCCTTATTTCACTCCGGCAATCAACGAAAAACCGTATACGTTGCCGAAGTATGCCGATCTGAAAGACCAACTCCCGATGCCGATTTACGACGAAAACCCGTTATGGGTCGAATGTTATCGGAAAGCATGGGAATTGGCGTGCAATAATTTCTATTTGCCCACGCCCGAAAGCGGATTTGTAAGCCCGTTTGTCGATGCCGCGTTCAACCAAGACATTTATCTGTGGGACATGTCTTTCATCACGATGTTTACCAACTATGCTCATCCGTTGACGCCGGGAATTGCGGGACTCGATAATTTTTACGCGAAGCAGCACGCCACGGGTGAAATATGCCGCGAAATTATTCGTAACACCGGTGTCGAACGATGGGATTCGCGACCGTACGGACGGCAATTGTATACAATATACGGATGGTTCCCGCCGGTGGAATTCAAATGGGCGCGTCCCAAAGGTTGGGGAATAACGTACATCGGACGTAACGCACCCGCCGAACCGCCCGTGTTGGCCATGGATGCCATGAATCATCCCATTTTGGCATGGGCCGAGTGGGAAAGTTTCATGATGACAGCCGATACAGCCAGATTGACTCGAATCGTTGAAGTGCTTCATCGATATTATCAAGCATATAACACGTATTACATGCAGGGTAACGGCCTTTACATGGGTGATTGCGGTGCCATGGATAATTCGGCGCGTAATGCCTTTCTTTCCGGCGGCGGACAAGCCGTTGACCTTTCGGCCGAAATGGCGCTTTTTGCCGGAAACATGGCCGATATTTATAAGGTGTTGGGGCGGCGCGATTCGGAACAATATTATCGTAAAGAAGTGAAACGCATTGCTCGCGCAATGAATCAACACATGTGGAGTCCCGTAAAAGGATTTTATTACGATTTGACCCTCGAAGGAGGTCGTGCGCCGGTAACCACCGTTGCAGGCTTTTGGTCGCTCATCGGAGGTGTTCCCGATGCGGCGCGTGCGGCCAAATTGGTCACGCAATTAACCGACACCGCAAAGTTTTGGCGGTGTAATCCCGTTCCGACCATTTCGGCCGAGGAGCAAAAATTTTCACCGCGGGGAGCGTATTGGAACGGCTCGGTATGGGCGCCGACAAATACCATGGTGATTCGGGGATTGGAAAAATACGGTTACAACGATTTGGCACGCGAAATAGCCCTCAAGCACGTAAAACTGGTGGCCGACGTTTATGCCGAAACGGGAACAATTTGGGAAAACTACATGCCCGATTCGACCAAATACGGTTACGTAGAACTGCGACCGGGAGATTATCACCCGGTACGTAAAGACTTCGTGGGATGGAGCGGTTTGGGTCCGATTGTTTATTTTTTGAATTATGCCGTGGGGTTGCGAGCCGATGCTCCCCGAAAAACGCTCACATGGGACATTACCTCGGACCAACGCAACGGGTGTGAACGGTTTCGTTTCGGAGGGATTGTCACTTCGTTGATTGCCGAACCGACAACAACCGGTTATCGCGTAAAAGTCGTTTCCGATGCTCCCTACAAATTGACCTTGAGCGGAAAGGCAAGTAAAACGATTGCCATTCATGACGGAGAAAACATTTTCGAAGTACCCTTTCGTTAGGAGCTCTCTCGGATTTCAAAACCGGCAAAAAATCGTTAGCAGATCCGAATTACGACAAATCATCTAAATTAAGCAAGATTCGTCAAAATATTGCGGTGACATTTTGATATTTTTGTTCCGAACAAACATCGGAATCGATGCAAAACGACATAGATGCAGCCCTTTATTTGAAAATGAACGTCGATAAAGGGATAAAGCTCGGTGATGAAAATATAATGAATTTGTTGAAATCGTCGGAACTCATAA
Source organism: Bacteroidales bacterium (assembly GCA_031551455.1). GTDB lineage: Bacteria > Bacteroidota > Bacteroidia > Bacteroidales > UBA4181 > JAIRLS01. The sequence goes on from JAVBNP010000036.1 coordinate 11,510, forward strand.
ATGAATTGACCGCCGATTTCATCGAGAAGCCGCTATACGCGGTTTGGCGTATTATTGCATTATCGGAAATTCCGTATACCGAACGATTGGAGTATACCCGACGAGTTGTACAATACATCATCGATCGGTTATCGACTCCGAGCGGATTTACGCTTACGGGCAAAGTAACCGATTTGTTGCCTTGCTACAATTCCATGCTCGTCGAAGCCTTGTCGAAATTGGGGTATGCCGATACGGCTTCCGTTCAAAACGCGGTGACATGGATAAAACGATACCAATTATTCGAACGAAACGCTTCGTCGGCTTGGGATGGAAAAGGAATACAAAAATACGGCGGATGTCTTAAATCGACGCCTTGTTTCATCGGGGTTGCCAAAGCGGTGAAAGCGCTTCTTCGATACAATGAAGCGATTAACGGGAACGATAAAGAAGCGGAAGCATTGATATCTAAAGGAACAGCTTATATACTACGACATAAGCTGTACAAGCGCTTATCCGACCATCAACCGATCAATCGTCACATTACGAATTTGGCATTTCCCGCTTCATATCAATTAAATATCGTTGAACTGCTCGAAATTGCTCATTTAACGGGAAATATCCGTCATCCGAATTGCAGGGAGGTTGCGGACTGCGTCATCGGTAAGCGAACAAAAGACGGTTTTTGGAAAACAAATTATGTTTACAAAGCGGACGGATATGTGTCGTTTGATCAACGAGGACGGAAAGGCGATTGGTTAACTTATTTAATCGAAAAATATCTCGAACCGGAAAATGAATAGTAACGAATTAAGCAGAAAAGAATACATTGCTCGAATCAACAAAGTGTCGGACCATATCGAAAAACATATGGACCAAAACTTAAATCTATGCGTATTGGCGGGAATTGCTCATTTCTCCCCTTATCATTTTCATCGCATTTTTACCGTATTGACGGGCGAAACGCCAAACGCTTACGTTCAAAGAATACGTTTGGAAAAAGCGGCAATCCTTTTGCAAAACAGCGAGAAAATGTCTGTCGGCGAAATTGCTTATACCTGCGGATTCGGCAGCATTTCCTTATTCAGTCGTTCTTTTCGTGCGTTCTTCGGCATTACGGCAACAGAATACCGTCAAAAAGAAAAAGCCGTTTTCGTACACAACGGATTACGATACGACAAGAACGGACAACCGATGAGCAAGAATATGAAACAACGTTTTGATTTCGATCCGCAACTTTGCGAAGTCAAATTAAAACAAATGATTTTTATGAACACAAAAGTTGAAATTAAAGAAATGCCCGAAATGAAAGTGGTGTACATTCGCCATACGGGTGAGTTTAATCAAATCGGAAAAGTTTACGAAAAACTGATGAAATGGGCAGGTCCGAGAGGATTGTTGAATTTTCCGGAAACAAAAACCATCACGGTTTATCACGATGATCCGTCCGTCACGGCCATCGAAAAAGTAAGACAGGATGCTTGCATTACGGTGAGCGGCGACGTCAAAACGGAGGGCGAAATCGGTAAAGTAACCGTTCCCGGCGGAAAATATGCCGTCGGTCGATTCCAAATCGATGAAAAAGGGTTTGAAAAAGCACGGAACACCATGTGTTTATGGCTTACCGAAAGCGGATATCAACCCGACGGAAATCCGTACGAGTTGTATTACAATTCAGCGGAAGAGGATGCGCAACGAAAGTTTGATTTGGACATCTGTATTCCCGTAAAACCTTTGTAAATATCAAATTGTTAGAAGAATAGACTGTTCAAAAAGTCGAAAATAACCGTCATTGCTGTAGATGTAGTCGAAGCAATCTTTTAATAATCAATCGGATTGCTTCGCTACCGCTTACATTGACGTAACCAATTACCTATTAGGTCTCAAAGACCTGATAGGTTTTTCCGAAAGACCTATCGGGTTTTCAAAACCCAATAGGTCATTTACGCCGTCTACGTTTTTCGTCTTGCAAAGCAGGGGGATACTTGCAATGACGCGATAAAATAAACTTTTGTGAGCAGCCTTTTTACAATCATGCTCTTGTACGCTTTTACCATATTGAGAACATAACTGCTTAAGAGATGCCGAAAACTAACACAATTTGATGATTACTCATTGTTAATTATCAAATTATCCGGTACTTTTGTTGTTGAATTTCCGAATGCGAAAAAACGCCGGACAACTCGTTAACCATGGACCGAAATATCCGATATATTCGAATATTTACTTAACCTCAAATACATACAAAATGAAACCTTTTATGGCAACTTGCCTTTCATTGATTTTTTATCTTTCGGTTTTCGCGCAACCTCGTCCCGACAATCTCAAATGCGAACACTTGATCAATCCATTGGGAATCGATGCGTCTTCGCCGCGCTTGACATGGTTGTTAAACGATTCTCGTTACGGAGCGACGCAAAACGCTTACCGCATCATTGTCGATACCGATTCGGCCGCCGTACTTCGCGGACAAGGAAATGTTTGGGATTCGCGAAAAACAGCCTCCGGTGAAATGTTGGTCATTTATCGGGGACAAAGCCTCCAACCGTTCACCAAGTACTATTGGCAAGTGCGGGTATGGGATTCGGACAATATAGAGCGATTGTCAACCGTGGCCTCGTTTGAAACCGGTATGATGCACGTCGACAATTGGAAAGGCGACTGGATCAGTGACGGACACGGATTGAACGGAAACAGCATCCGGGTAAAACCGGCACCCTATTTTCGCAAGAAGTTCGACGCTTCAAAAAAAATAAAGTCGGCACGTGCCTACATTGCCGTTGCCGGGCTTTACGAACTGTACGTTAACGGTGAAAAAATCGGCAACCACCGACTCGATCCGATGTTTACGCGCTTCGACCGTCGTAATCTGTATGTGACGTACGATGTGACCAAACAACTACGAAACGGGCAAAATGCCGTTGGCGTTCTTCTCGGCAACGGCTGGTATAATCATCAGTCCACCGCCGTGTGGTTTTTCGATCGTGCTCCGTGGCGTGATCGGCCAACGTTCTGTATGGATTTGCATATCATTTACGAAGATGGATCCAAAGAAATCATCGCAACGAACAGGAGTTGGAAAACCGACCTCAGTCCCGTGATTTCAAATAACATATATACCGGCGAACATTACGATGCCCGTCGCGAGCAACCGGGATGGAACACGGTCGGTTTCGACGATTCGAAATGGAAGTATACGATCATGCGTGCAGCACCTTCACAAAATATCACGGCGCAGCAACTTCACCCTATTCGTGGTACGGAATGCATCCCCGCGAAGACGGTGAAAAAGATAAACGATACCACTTGGATGTTCGACTTGGGCAAGAACATTGCCGGTGTGAGTCGCTTCAAAATCAAAGACGATGCGGGAACCGTTATTCGCCTCAAACATGCCGAAGTATTGGATAAAGACGGTTGGCCGGATATGTCCAGCATTGAGGCCCACTACCGTCCCACGGACACCGGCGATCCGTTTCAAACCGATATTTTTATTCTCGGCGGAAACGGTGAAGAAACGTTTATGCCCCGATTCAACTACAAAGGGTTCCGGTATGTGCAAGTAACCTGTAAAAAGCCCTTACAACTCACAACCAACAATCTTTCCGGCATATTTATGCACAGCGATGTACCGCCGACGGGCAAAGTGGAAACCTCCGATCCCATCGCCGACAAGATTTGGTTGGCCGGCAACGTCTCGTATCTGTCAAATTTGTTCGGTTATCCTACGGATTGTCCGCAACGCGAAAAAAACGGTTGGACCGGCGATGCACATATTGCCGTTGAAACCGGTTTATATAACTTCGATGCGATCACCGTGTATGAAAAATGGTTGGCCGATCATCGCGACGAACAACAACCCAACGGTACGCTCCCGGCCATCATCCCGAGCAGCGGATGGGGTTACGAATGGGGCAACGGCCCGGATTGGACAAGCACCATCGCCATTATTCCTTGGAATATTTATTTGTTTTACGGCGACAGCCGATTATTGTCCGACTGTTACGATAATATCAAACGATATGTCGATTGTATTACCGAAACGGCACCCGCCGGTCTAACCATTTGGGGGCTGGGCGACTGGCTGCCGATGAAATCGAAAACGCCCGTTGAATTTACTTCCTCCGTGTACTATTATATAGATGTTGCTATTTTGGCTCGGGCGGCAAAGATGTTCGATAAACGGGCCGATTACGAAAAATATTCGGCGTTGGCGCAAAAAATCAAGAGCGCCGTTAACGATAAATACTTGAATCGCGAAACGGGCATTTACGGACAAGGCGTACAAACCGAATTGAGCGTGCCGTTGCAGTGGGATATTGTCCCCGACGACATGCGGAACAAAGTGTCGGCCAATCTCGCCAAACGTGTGGAAGCCGATAACAAACACGTGGATGTGGGACTCTTGGGCAGCAAGGCCATTCTCAATGCCCTAAGCGAAAACGGTTACGCCGACTTGGCATATACGGTGGCTTCACAAAGAGATTTTCCGTCATGGGGCTGGTGGATTGTCAACGGCGCTACGACACTTTTGGAAAACTGGCGATTTGGCGACGCCAATCGCGATCTGTCGTATAATCATATCATGTTCGGCGAAATAAGTGCTTGGTATTTCAAGGCATTGGGCGGAATCAAGCCCGATCCCGCTCATCCCGGTTTCAAAAACATTCTTCTGCATCCGAATTTTGTTGCGGGGTTGTCTCATGCTTCTGTTTCTTATCAATCGCCTTACGGAAAAATTATCTCAAAATGGGAAAAGAAGAAGAAAAATATTACTTATTCGGTAACCATTCCGGCTAATTCTTCGGCCGATTTGTATTTTCCCCGCGGTATACAATTGACAAAAGTTAAATTGGCTGACGGAAAAAATATCACTTTGCAAAAGAATGCGGAAGGGGTTTACCGTTTATTGGCGGGAAGTTATATTTTTGAGCTTAAATAGATTTGATCGGAATCTCTCCCGCCCCCACAAGGGAAGGAGTCGAAGTCACAAAGCGACAATATCACTTGCAGAATCCCGAAGGGATGGCATACAATAACCGAGGATTTTAATCCTCGGAATTGAATACGACAACCGAACCCGAGTCCCACCGGGACGATATAATCGATATGTCGTCCCGGTGGGACTCGATAATCGTTTGACTTCGATTTTCCCAAGCATGGTTGAAACCCTGCATTACCATATACCGTCCCGTTGGGAATTATTTGCCGACATTTTTTCAACAACGTGACATTGGTTTCTTCGGAACCAAGAGGTACATGTCGAGATATGCGTAAAATTAAAATTCTGCCGTCGACAATATTTTCAGAATCAGCACAGAACAGCACAGCATAGTTGTTATACCCGAATATAACCGGTCACAAACATCTGCGCCATCTGCGCTATTCGCGGGAGATCATCACGGTTTAAAAAGGTTGTCGAAACCTGAATCAAATTGACCGTTGTCAATTGTCGATTATTAATTATCTGTTACTTTTGTCGTCGGAAATTCGAATGCGAAAAATGGCAATTATTACGTTAACCACGGGATGGGCCGACGATTTTTATGTTGCGGCGGTGAAAGGCATTATTTTGTCTTCCCTGCCCGATGTTCAAATCGTGGATTTATCGCATCGAACGCCGGTATTTAATACGGGAATTTCCCATGCCGCTTATATGGTGAAACAATGTTACGCGTATTTTCCGAAAGGAACCGTACATGTCATATCGACGGCGAGCGAATATACGCCCGATACGCCTTTCGCGGCAGCCTACCAAGACGGTAGTTATTTCGTGGCCACCGACAACGGCATTTTCGGCCTGTTGTTCGATACTCCTCCCGAAAAAATGGTACATATCGAAAAATTCACCGATGATGCTTCGCCCAACTACCCTGCCCTATCGGTATTTGCACCTGCCGCTGTTCACTTGGCTTCGGGCGGAGACATTACCGAATTGGGAAGTTCATATACGGAATACCAACGCAAAAATGCGGTACTGGCCACTCTCGACGAATCCGTGATCACGGGAACCATCATTCATATCAACGCATTCGGCAATGTAATCACCAACATCACACGCGAGGATTTCGAAATCGTCGGGAAAGGGCGTTCTTTCGAAATCATGGTGCAAAGTACCCGTTATAAGATTACCCGTATCAATAAATATTTTCACGAAACGAGCCGTGGCGAATTGTTGGCCGTGTTCAACCTTTCCGGTTATTTGGAAATAGCCATCAACAAAGGGAATGTGGCAAGTTTACTGCAATTGTCGCTCGATTCGAACATTATCGTAAAATTTCTCAATAAAAAATGAGCACGTTCGATTTAAAGATTTATATTAATTTTACGGGTTCAAACCATGACCAAAACAAATCGTAATGTCGGAAAAATCTTCTACGCAAACACTTAAGTTCAAGCTGAATTCTTTGCTCGAAATTACGCGCGCCATTAACGATAACCAACCGGTTGAAGTGTTGTTGGAAAATTATGTGGATATTTTGTGCGACAAGCTCAAAATAGGTAAAGTGGTGATGTTTAAAAGCAAAAAAGATGGTTGGGAATGTATTTTGGCGGCCGGAATAAAACAAGATATCGCAAAAAAAATCAATGTTGAAGAAGAATTAACGCCGTATACCGAAATAACATTTATTACCTCGGAACAGAATAAATTTCCGGGATTTGACATCATAATTCCCGTTTACAACAATTACGTACCCGTTGCATATGTACTGATCGGCGATATCGAGGAAGAGATGGAAGGCGTCAGCCCCGTTATCAAACACCTGCATTTCATACAAACCATATCCAACGTAATTGTCGTTGCCATCGAGAACATTCGTTTGTTTCAAGAAAGCTTGCATCAGGAAGCGCTTCGAAAAGAGTTGGAATTGGCATCGCAAATGCAAAACATGTTGGTGCCGACCCCCAAAGATTTACCTCGGAACAAGCATTTGGTAATGAATGCCTTTTATAAACCGCATTACGAAGTCGGAGGCGATTATTTCGATTGCATCGATTTGGGCGACGGTAAACTCGGATTTTGTGTCGCCGATGTGTCGGGTAAAGGAATGGCTGCCGCTTTATTGATGTCCAATTTTCAAGCCACTTTGCGGGCTTTATTCACGTCGGACATATCCATGGAAGGGCTTTTGCAGAAAATCAACAAACGGGTATACGAAAGCGCGCAGGGCGAAAAATTCATTACCTTGTTTATCGCCCGTTACGATTACGATACGCATCAATTGGAATACGTCAATGCGGGACATACGCCCGCCATTCTGTACCGCACGGAAAGCAAAAGCGTTAAATTGCTCGAAAGCGGTTGTCTTGCCGTCGGGATGCTCGAACGTCTTCCATTCATCAACGGAAAAAAGCTCACCATTATGGAGCACAGTTTGTTGCTCTCGTACACCGACGGTTTGGTGGAATTGTTGTCCGAAACCGAAGAGGGTGGCATCAATTCCGCTTTTCACGTTTTGGAAACCGCCATTCAACGTGCTTCCGATATCGATGGAGCTATTGAAGACGTTATTGCCACTCAAAATCTGAAAGGTAATAATCTCTCCATTTTCGATGATATTACACTTTTGGGCGTTGAATTTTTCTCTTGAAAGAAATTAAATATATAAACCCGTTAAATACCGATTAATACGTAATTATGATGAATTTCCGATACCAAAAAACGATTTTGATCGGCGCGTTTTTCTTTTTGTGCGCCGCGTTAATGCCGATTACGGCAAAGGATTACACCCCCGTTTGTAAAAAAATACTCGACAAAAAACTGACACATCCTTATTTGGTTTTTACGAACGAAAGCAAAAAAGCTATTCTCGATCGCGTGAAAACCGATCCGGTGTATGCTCAAATGATGGATCGTTTGATGCAGGAAGGACGGCGTATCATGCTTAATACAACGGAACCCGAACGTGTTTCCAATGATATTGCTTCGCGCTACAATCAAACGCCTTTGTATGAGAACTATATATGGTTCTACCTCGGTAATGCGCAATTGTTGGCTTTTCTTTATCAGATGACCGGTGACGAGGCTTATGCTCAAAAAGCCTTCCGTTATGTCGATAAACTTTGCGCCTTGGAAAATTGGGCGGCGGGCGCGCATCATTTCGAAATTATTTATCCCCGTGTGTGGCCCTACGGCGCCAAAGATGATGAAGTGGTATTTTCGTACGACATCATGACCGGTGATTGCGCTTTGGGATTGGGGTTGATTTACGATTGGATTTACCCGACGCTCAATCGGGAACAACGCGATCGCATACGGGGCGGATTGCTCGAAAATGCCATTACGCGGGTACGCGGAAATTACGAATATCATTGGTGGGCCGAAGCGTACAAATGCAATTGGTCGGCCATTTGCCACGGAGGATTGGGCATGGCGGCATTGTCCTTGTTAACCGAAGATCCGCATCTGATCGATGTGGTAGCTCGCAGCTGCGACGGCATGGAAAAGATGCTTGCTAACTACGGTGAAGACAACGGTTGGGCCGAAGGACGCCATTATGCCGTTTACGGAATCCGCGAATCGATTGCTTTTGCCGATGCGATGAAATCGCTGACAAAAGGTGAAGTAAATTTATTTAATGCACCGGGATTGAAACATCCTGCCGATTTTGCTCTTTTCGGCATGACGGGAACGTTCAACGACGGTTTCTCGCCCGGACCGGTCGGCTATTCATATATGTACAATAAATTGATCAGCGAAGTAAAGGATCCGACAGCCATGTATTATCTGGAAACATACCTCAGCAATGATGCCCGCTCCATGAATATGTGGGAATTGATTTGGCCGCGACCGACCGACGTAAAAGCGGTAAAGCCCGCCGTTGCTTCCAAGTATTTTGCGAGTGTCGATTGGGCATTCATGCGCACGGATATCGACGATGATAACGTGCAGGTAGCGCTTAAATGTGCTCCCGCCGACGATCCGCATCACGGTCACTTGGATGCCGGAACCATCAATGTTACATGGAAAGACGATATCATCGTGGGCGAAGTAGAACAGCGATTCTACGATCAATTCTTCTTTAACGACGTTCGTTTCGATTATCTCTATGTGCGGAGCTTGGGTCATAACGTGGTTTTGGTTAACGACGAAGAACAAGTGATTCAGAAACGGAAAAATCAACCTTGGCAACCGGGCTTCGGCGGTAAAATCGATAAGTTTGTCACCACGCCCGATTTCGATTATACGGTTATGGACCCGACCAAGGCTTATGCCGGCAAACAACTCAAAGGCTGGAAACGAACGGTTATTCTCGACAAAAAAAATAATACCGTCGTGGTGCTTGATAAGGTAAATTCCGCCAAAGGAGCGAAAATTGACGTGTTGTTTCATCCCTCGGGCCCGATGACAACAACCGTGAACGATGACAAATCGGTGAGCATCGAAGGTAAAAAGGCAAGCATGGAAATGCGTCCGCTTGTCAATGCTTCTTATGATGTACGAAAAGAATGGCAGTACACGGTACGTGTCGTTAAAACCGATCCCGTACAAAAAGTTCCCTGCCTCTTCACCACATTGAAGGCGCCGGCGGAAAAAACCGTAATCGGAACGGTATTCTATCCTGCCGATATGAAGAGCACCGCAACGAAATTTACGTTGGACGAAAGCGGAAAAAATCCGGTAATTCGTTACACGCTCGGCGGAACGAATTACGCTTGGGAGATCAGCGAAAATGACGTAAAAAAATTATAAAATTCCCGAATTAACACGGCTGTTCGACAAAACGGACAGCCGTGTTGTCGTTTACGGCATTTTCGATCTGTAATAAACCTATCAGGTTTTTGAAACCTAATAGGTTTTAAGTCACACACCTAAAAATTATGAAATCATGAATGCGAATAAGATGTACGCCGTTTTGTTGATCTTTGTTTCTTGTCTTTTGTGGCAATGTGCCGGCGGAACAAAAGAGAATGCGGGATTACGGTATGAAAACGTCTTTCCCGAAACCGTTCTTTCATCGCGTCTCGCCCAAAGTCCCGACTTATGCCTTACTCCGGAAGGCGGGGCGCAAATTCTTGCGGAACGGGGCGAAGGGTATATTCTGCTTGATTTCGGCAAAGAGATGGCCGCGCGAATTACCGTACGAACGGAATGCCAAAATCCCGCAAACGAGAGTCGCTTGGCGCTTTATTACGGCGAAACACCGGAAGAAGCTCTTCGTACGGAGCCTTATTCGGCTTGCGATTGGTACCGTATACCTTACGATGAATTCACGTTGAAAGGTGGAAAAGAAAGTTTTACGTGTCACGGCAGACGAGGACTCCGGTATCTTTGCATACGGGCCCGACACACGGATTTGAAAATATTATCTGTTGTTGCCGCAGCCGAGGGATATCCGGTAATCCCCAAAGGTTATTTTGCCTCCGATAACGATCGATTGAATCAAATTTGGCAAATGTGCGCCAACACGGTGCGAAATTGCATGCAGGAATATTACGAAGACGGTATTAAACGCGACGGACTGTTATGGATTTCCGACTATCGCAGTTCGTTTTTGGCTTCGTGGTTTGCGTTTGGCGATAAAGAGTTGGCCAAAAAGAGTCTTCGGATGATGGCGGCATCGCAAAACGAGGACGGATCCATTGCTGCATGTTGTTCCAAAGGCGGCGGACACAGACATCCTTATGATATAGCGTATATGCCCGGTATTCCGCACGGATCGGTGGATCGATGGATTTTATTGAACTATTGCGCAGAATACGTCAGTTCCGTACACGATTATATTATGTTGACCGGTGATACCGAAATTGCCGCAGAACTTGAGGGAAGCATCAAGCGCATGACCACGTTCCTGTGGGGGCTTTTGGATTTTGATCGACCGGGGTACTTTTGGACGGACGAGCATCGAAGCGCCCCTTCTCCCGAACCGTATTATGAACTATATCATGATGTGACGACCGATCAACAGTCGACCGGTTCCAAAGGAGCTTTTCTGTTTCAACTGTTAACGGCCTTGCAAGAAGCGCATGACATGTCGAAATACATGTCCGATCCCGATTTTGCCGCATTAACGAAAGAATACGGCAATGCTTTGCGAAAACATATTGATACGTATTATTATGATCTGACAAGCCGGACTTATTTGGATATGCCCGGTCAAAATCCCGACTCGGCAAGCATTTTTCCGACGGTATACGGCGTGTTGGCCGGTGCCATAAAAGAGAAACAACAGCTGCTTAACGGAGCTCAAGGTAATTCGGGATTTTCCGCCGTGTGGGTATTGGAAAGTCTTTTTCGCAACGGATATGATTCCGACGCTTTTATGCAAACGGAAAAGCAATGGGGAAAGATGTTGGATTACGGAAGCGGTACGTGTTGGGAAAGAATGGATTCCAAGGAATTCAATATTGTGAACAACCAAAATGCTCCGAGCAGTTTTTGCCACGCATGGACGGCCGGACCCGCTTGGCAATTGCCCGTTCATATAGCCGGAGTGCGTTGTCTCCAACCCGGATTCGCCGAAACAGAGATCATTCCGGACCTAAAGATGCTTAATTGGGTGGAATGTACGGTTCCCACTGCCTTCGGAGAATTATTTGTACGGGTGGAAAAAAATCGCGACAAACATATTGCAACAGTTAAGGTTCCGCCGGGAATCAAAAAATGCAGGTTAGTCATCAACGGTAATGAATACTTTCTCGAAAGCGGTAAATTACATATCGTTGATTGAGCAAACGAAAGAATATCTTAGATCCCGAATCGGTAACCGATTCCCGATTCGGTGATCAACATGGTCGGACGCGAAGGATCATCTTCGATCTTTTTTCTCAACTGTGCTACGTATACCCGTAAGTATTGACTTTGTTCCTGATAGCCGAGTCCCCATATTTCTTTGAGGATATGCCGATGTGTCAGCACGCACCCTTGGTTCTTAACGAATAAGGCAAGCAAAGAGAATTCGGTGGTGGTCAGTTTGATGATTTTTCCGTTCTTTTTTGCGACATGGTTCACGACATCGACGCTCAAGTTTCCGACATCGATTATCGGACTTTCTTCTTTTGTCTGACGGTCGCGGACGGCTGCTCGCACGCGTGCCAACAATTCTCCCGTTCGGAAAGGTTTTGTCAAGTAATCATTGGCGCCCTCATCCAATGCTCGAATAATATCTTCCTCCGAATTACGAACGGAAAGTATCACTATCGGTTTGAAATACCATTCTCTGAGTTGTTTCAGCACATCCATACCGTCAATATCGGGCAATCCCAAGTCTAGAATAATTAAATCGGGGTTACGTGCGACGGCAATCAACAGCGCTTCTTTTCCGGTACCTGCTTCCACGGCCTTACAGTCGTCCGATTCCAGGGCGATGGTTAATAAACGACGAATCGGCGTCTCATCGTCAACAATCAGTATCAATGTATCTTTCATCATTATCGGGTTTGCGAATGCCTGAAATATTTAACGGTAAAATTAAGAATTTCCTTGTGAAACTTTCACGGGAATTTTTATGGTAAAACATGTGCCGCCGTTTTTTCTGTTTTCGACGATAACGCTGCCTTTATGAGCTTCAACAAATCCTTTGACAATGGACAACCCCAAGCCGAGCCCTCCGGTTTTGTCGGCTTTATAGCGCCAAAACTTATCGAATACATGGGGTAAATCTTTGGGTTCAAAACCGGGACCTCTGTCCGTTACCTGCAACAATAAACAATTATCGTCATAACTCGCCTTTAAGCGGATGGTCGTTTCGGGCGGAGCATACAGGGTCGAATTGTATACCAAGTTATATAATACACGTTCCATCAATCCGAAATCGAGCATCACCGGAGGAATTGTTTCGGGAACGGATATGTCAACCTTAAACGGCTGAAGCTCTTCCTTAAGTTCTTCCGTCACCAAGTGAAACAAATCATGTATGTCGCACCAATCGGCATTTACGGCTATTCGTCCCGCATCAAGTCGCGACATATCCAGCAAATTACCGATCAGCCGGTTAAGCCGTTTGGAAGCATCTAATATTTCTCCGTAAAGTTCCGTTTTGAGACGTTCCGGATGATGCGTGGTAAGCAAAAGATCCGAAGCTCCCATAATCGAGGCTACCGGTATCCTCAATTCGTGTGAAATGGAATTAAAAAGCGTTTTGTAAAGCTTGTCCGATTCATTGAGGAGATTTGTTTTGCTTGTCAATTGCCCCATGTATTGATGTTCGACGGCTTGGGCAATTTGAGTCAAAAACGCATCCCAAAAAACCGCGGATTCCCCTTCGCGAGGTTTATTCCGTCGCACGGCTACCACTCCCATTCCCGATTTGAGGTTTACTCCTTTCAACGGATAATAAATATATTTGCTCGAAGATTCGCTATCGGAGGATTGTCCGGTAATTTCGGCCGTTTTGGAAGCTTGAACGGCATTTGCCATATCGGTTTCGGTAAATTTTACCTCGGAGGGAATATATTTTTGCTCGATATGTCGCGCATTATCATCCATAAAAATGAAGAAAGCATCGTCGGAAAAATATTTTCGTATATTTTCCATGCTTATATTCACCACTTCGTCAATATTAGAGGCGTTGCCGAGTTTTTGGCTGAGCAAAAACAAAGCGTTGGTTTGTCTTTCGCGGGCAATCATCCGCACTTCCTGTTCTTTAAATCGGAGGGCGAAGATGCCGTTAAGCAGGGCAATAATGAAAAATGTAACAAACAAAAATAAATCGGAAAAGGTATCAATTTGAAGTGAAAACCGCGGCGATACGAAAAAAATAATCCAAGCCAACACGATCAATATACCGGATAATAAAAAAATACCAACTTTCAGGTTAACCGCCATAACAAACGCCGCTAAAAGAAATACCAACGGCAAAAACAGATATCCCGTCGTATTGGTAATCGGTATGGTCAACAAGGCTACACCGAAGGCCGCCAATATAACTAACGTATATTTACCGGATATTGACGAGAATAAAGACCGAAAAACATTTTTAACATGTTTTTGATTTCGATTTATTTCCGAACCCGATATATGTGTATTGATATTTCCGCTTTTTCCCGGATTGCCCGATGTTTTTTTCTTTCCGACTTTCTCGGCGATAATCCGGAAAACACTCTTTCTCCGGGCAATTGTCCGGTATTCTTCCGCCAAATCGCCCCCTGATTGCTCGACAAGGTTGCTGTTTTCGACCGGTTGTTTCTTTTCTTTTTCGGTCGTAACCCGTTTGGATTCCACGTACGAAGCAATCCGTTCCGCATCCCTCATACATTCCCCGGCTCGAGTACATCGTATCGAATATTCGATTTTTCCGGACGGAATTACGGTAATCTTTTCAAGCAATGCCGCCGTTTCGGAATAATTGCAACATGCTGTCACGCACGTTGCTCCCTCGGCCTTGATCCCTACCGCTCGAAGCACCGCATGCATTTTACCCGCACCGGGCAATATACCTAAGAATATTTTCCATTTCCCACTCTTCATCTTTTTCTTTTTTCGACCGAGAGAAGCAGGCAATTTGTTGAAGTGACCGATTTTTACGAATCGTTTGCACGTTTTGTGGTTATTCCGTTTGTAAACGACCAATATAACCGCAAAGCAGCATAAATAAACAGACTTTGTCCGATTCAAAACTTCGCTTAAGAATAATCTTCCAACATTTCGGTCAATTTTTTACGCGAAAAGAAAATTCTGCTTTTTACCGTTCCGATCTTCAAGCCCAAAATGTCGGCAATCTCTTTATACTTGAAACCCTGTATGTACATTCTGAAAGGTATTTTAAGCTCGTTATTCAATTGCTCGATAATTCCGTTAATTTCCTTTTCTCTGAAAATCGAGTCGGGTTCCACATTGGATGTGTCGCAATTTCGACTCAGAAAATACAAGTCTTTGGTGTTATCGAAGACCGTATTTTGCCGTGCATTTTTACGATAATTATTAATAAACGTATTTTTCATAATGGTATAAGTCCATGCTTTCAAATTGGTCGATTCTTCGAAATTATTCCGATAAGTAATCGCTTTCAGGAAGGTATCCTGCAATAAGTCTTCGGCGTCATCTCTGTTGGTTGTTAACTTCAACGCAAAACGCGTTAACGGTACCTCGAGGCCGATTAATCTGCCGTTGAATTCCATGATTGTCATAATTTGATGTTTTAATTAATAAAACTTTTACACAATATCTTACTCTTCATAATTTACTCACCGATACAAAAATATAGTGATAATTGTATATATTTTATAAAAAAAAGCATCACAGACATAAATATTTTATAAAAATAGTATTTAGTAAATAAGCCTCTTAGAGTATGATATAATCATGTTTTCCAAGTAATATCGATTTTTCGACGCGTAAGAGACCATCGTCGATACACTCAACATACTTAAAAACACTGCGATTAAATCAAAGTTTGCATTAATCGCAACTTCCCGTTCCTATGTTGCTCATAACTTTTAACCATCCGGACAACGTGTTTTCGCTCGTATCCCGAATGATTCGCAACAATTCGTCCGTTGTTATTCCGAGTTTTCCGGCATAGAAATCGGTATTTTGTTCTTCCGCGAAATTTTTCTGAGCCAACAGTAAAAATCTGACAAATATTCTTACATCTTTCATGACTGTTTCAATTTTCGTTAAATTGACATCTATTTTCTCAAGATTCTTCCGATACAAAAATATTTGGACTTGTATATATATATTATTAAAAATATACCCGTATATATAAAAATTTTGTAAAGATCAATTTTATGTAACTATTTGTAATTATGGATTTATATATCTATTTTTAAATTAACCAGTATTTAAACAAAACTTATTTTGCCATATTTTTTCGTTAAAGTTTGGTGATACTGTACCTTCATTGTATTTTTGTGAAAAACAGTAAAATACATATATATTTTTCGGCAATGAATCGGTAATATGTAATATTCCGCCGGTTATCCTTATCTTTGCCCGACACGCAAATCATTTTAATGGAACGACAACATTATCTTCACACCTTTCATGTCCCCGTAATGGGATTGGCTTATACTATCGATTCTCCCGTAAAAGTTGCCCGATTCGGCATTTCGTCCGTTGTTTCGATCATCGAGGACACGCTTATCGAACGGATGCGGCAACATTACTACCATAAGATCAACGAGCCGTACATGCCTATCAACGTTACCGAACCCGATTACCGGGCCAAACGCATTACCGATTATTTGAATCTGCTGAATCGAATTGTCGAAAAGCAAATGGAAAAACTTCGAGAATCGACGTTTGAAGCGGGATCGGAACTGGTACAATATTTTGAAATGTTGCCCGAAAGCAGCCTGCTGAAAAAGATGTACCGACAAATGCAGGAGATGCATGATCGACACGAACGCAAGAAGATGGAGCAAAAACTGCGGAAAGAGGTGCGTGCCGGAAGCATTGACGTAAACATCATGACCAAACTCGATAATAATCGTTACGGAAACGATGGCGCGGAGATCGAAAACGGTTCGGATGCGGTAGCTGCTCTGCGCGGATATGCCGAAAGCACGTTAACGGATTCATCCCTTATCTTTTCGGCGGGAATGAATCCTCGTTTATTCAATTATATGGAAGGGTTGGATGTGTTTGCCGAAACGAGAGACGGTGTATTTGTCAAAAAAATCGTTATCAAAGTGAGTGATCACCGCTCGGCAATCATTCAAGGCAAATATTTGGCGAAAAAAGGACTTTGGGTTTCCGAATTTCGCATCGAATCGGGCTTGAATTGCGGAGGTCACGCATTCGCGAGCGAAGGTTACATGCTCGGCCCCATTCTCGAAGAATTTAAAGACAAACGGGAAGCATTGACGGAAGAGCTTTTCGATATCTATTGCAAAGCGCTTGTCGCCAAAGGAAAAACGCCGCCGACCATTCGTCCTTCCATCAAAATATCGGTTCAAGGCGGTATCGGAACAAGCGAAGAAGATTCGTTTTTGCGCGAATACTATAATGTGGACGCCACGGGATGGGGAAGTCCGTTCATGCTGGTGCCCGAAGTCGTTACCGTTGATGATGAAACGCTTCATCTGTTGGCTGAAGCCGGTGAGGGCGACATCATTTTGAGCAAAAATTCGCCGTTGGGCGTGCCGTTCAATTTTTTGAAAGGTGCATCGGGCGAAAGAGAGAAGTATCGTCTCGCGGCGGAAGGGCGCCCCGGCAGCCCGTGCGGTGAAAAACTGTTGCAGGCGAACACGGAATTTACGGAAAGACCGATATGTACGGCATCGACCGCTTACATCAACAAGAAACTGCAAAAATTACAACAAGAGGAATCCGACGAGGCAATACGAAAAAAGAAAACAGCCGATATTCTCACCAAAGAATGTTTGTGCATCGGATTGAGCAATACCGCTTGCCTTAAGCACAATTTACCGCCGATCAATAAAGCGATTCTCGGCGTAACGGTATGTCCGGGGCCCAATTTGGCCTATTTCGATAAAATCGTGTCACTTCGCGAAATGGTCGATCACATATATGGACGCGTCAACTTGCTGCGCAACACTTATCGGCCGCACGTTTTCATCAAAGAATTAAAGATTTATATTGCCTACCTCAAAGAACAATTGGAGGAAACATTCGATTTAAGTAATGTCAAACAAGTGAAATATTTCAAATCGTTTTGCAAAAATATGCACGATGCGGTGGAATATTATACATCGCTTGTCGAACGTATTTTTACTTCCGACACCGACAATAAGAAAATTTTTCGGAAGGAACTTCAACTGATCAAAGCGGAAATCGAAAATATCGAGAACTCGAAATTTAACGCATAAATTTCGAAACAAACATAAGGCACCCGTGAAGTCGGGTTTAAATCGTTTTATCGTTATGAAACGTACCGGTTATCTATTCTTTTTTACGATCTTCCTATCGATCGCGATTTTGGCAGGTTCTTGCTCCCGAAATCGCGAATTTGCCGTGAATTTATATGTTTCCGCCAACGGTAATGACAACAATGACGGATCCGAAAAATCTCCTTTTGCTACTTTGGAACGGGCGCGCGACTATATCCGAACATTAAAAACTAAAGGGCTGTCCAAAGGAGGAATTCGAGTTTGGATTGCCGACGGAGACTATATTCGAACATCGACATTTGTTTTGGAAGCCGAAGACGGTGGTACCACGAAATGTCCGATTGTATACGGAGGTGCGTCGAAAAGAAACGTGCGCTTTTTGGGCGGAGTTCGTTTGACCGATTGGAAATCCGTCGATGCCCCCGATTTACGCGCTCGTCTGCAAGAATCCGTTCGCGATGAAGTGAGGCAAATTGATCTCGCAAAAGCGGGAATTACCGACTTGGGCTCGGTAACGGCTCCCGTTGATTCGAGTCAACGCGCCGATTTGTTCTGTAACGGTAAATACATGGATTTGGCCCGATATCCCGATGCCGGCGAATGGCTTCGCATTGCCGACGTCCCGATGAGCGGAGCCAAACGATATTTCTACGACGGAATCACTCATTACGGACGTTTCGAATACGACGGTTCCCGACCGAGCCGATGGAAAGACCAAAGCGACGTGTGGATGCACGGATACTGGGTGCATGATTGGCGCGACGAAATACAACGCGCGGAACGCATCGATACAATAAAGAAAAAAATCTATCCCGAACCTCCGTATCATCACTACGGTTACCGCAAGGGGCAACGGTATTATTTTCTGAACGTGTTCGAAGAGATGGATCAACTGGGCGAATGGTTTTTGGATCGGAAAACCGCCGTACTTTATTTTCTGCCTCCCCGTGATATTGCTTCGGCAGAAGTCATTTTTCCGCAATTGCGGCAACCGATGATCGTTTTGAACGATACGGAACATGTTGCCGTCGAAGGCATCACCTTCCAAGCATCGCGCGCCGGCGGAATAGTCGTCGAAGGAGGAAGTTTTAATGAGGTAAGAGGTTGCGATTTTCTGAACTTGGGAAAACCGGCCGTCGAAATCAAGGGCGGTACGGACAATGGTGTTCGGAGTTGCGATGTTTTCGAAACGGCGCAGGGCGGAATTAAGATCTCCGGCGGCGACCGCATGACGCTCACTCCCTGTCGTAACTATGCGGATAATTGCCAAATACACGATATCGCCAAAATCTTCAAAACCTACCATCCGGCTATCCGATTGGACGGCGTGGGTTCGCGTGTTTCGCATTGTTACGTATCCGACACTCCGCATGAGGGTATTCATTACGAAGGAAACGACTTTACGATCGAATATTGCGAATTCACGCGCATTGCCAAAGAAACGGGCGATGTGGGATGTATTTACACATGGGCCGATTGGAGTTACATGGGGCATGTGTTCCGTTACAATTATTTCCACCACATCCACGCGCCGGGACATTTGGGCTGTTTTACGGTTTATCCCGACCTGCCTTGCGGCGGGATTCATTTATACGGCAACGTCTTTTACGAAACCGACTGGGTTTTCAATACCAACAGCGGGCGCGGTATGCTGATCGAAAACAACCTGATCGTGAATAGTAACGGATTCAGTTACAAGACATGGCCGTTTCGCGATAAGTTTGAGCACGGCAGTTCGTGGCAAATGCTCGAGCGGATTGAAGCGGTACGGTACGACCAACCGACCTACACGAAACGCTATCCGATCCTCAAGCAATTGGCCGAAGACTTGAAAGACACCACGGGGTTCAATCTGATACAACGCCGTTTGTGCAAAGACAATCTGATACGAAGCAATATTTTTACGGGTCCCGTATTTCTGCGGTTTACGGGCGAAGTCGATTTGACGCAAGTGGTTACCGAAAATAACCTGATCGCTTCGGATGTTCCCTACTCCTACTCGCCCCAAAATCTTTTCGACGATTGGGATTCATACCGTCCGAACGATCCAAACGTAATCGAACAACTGAAAACGGCGGGTAATACCATCATACAAGGTAACCCGGGTATAAAAGCTCCCGAAACCGGAGATTTTTCGTTTCTCAAAGACTCGGAAGCGGATAAATTTGCCGAAAAGAATAATTTTAAATCGATTCCTTTTGAAAAGATCGGGTTATATGCGGACAAGTACAGAACGAGCAATTAACAACGAATAGAATTGATTTTAAGATTAAGTGAGAAAACAAATAAAGCCTTATCATGAAGACAAACTTTATTTCCCTCTTTTTGTTGCCAATGATAATCATCGGCTGTAAAAATAACACAAACCAAAATGACTATTTAAAGAAGGTTTTAGATAATCTTGAAAAAATTGAATCGGCAACCTATCGTTCCACCCAGGAGGCTTGGCAACCCGGCGATACCGTTGCAACATCTGTCAGATGTACATTCATTAAAGAATACGACAACCCCGCGGATTCAACCATAGGAGCGATTTTTGTTTCACTTGAATGTGAAGATATGACAAAATTGGATTTTTGCTATGATGGTAATGTGAGGATTTTGGTAAATCATGATATAAAAGCAATAGCATTAGATGATTTTTCATCCCGACCGTCGCCTTACAGATTGGTACTGCCACCGTTTTTCAACTACGCGAAAAATATTATCAAATACGCTCTTAACACTACCGATAGCATCAGCACAACATTGGAAGACTTGGGTGATCATTATTATTTTAAATTGGTGATTAATGAGGGGGAACAAGTTGAATTTTTCGGGAAAGCGTACCATATGCCGAAAAATCCATATAATCTTGGAGAAACTACTTCAATTTACGAGTTATGGATAAGCAAATCAAATAATTTACCGTACAAAGTTCGAAGCGAAAAGTCATCCTACATCTATGTTCGTAGATGCTCGGATGTAGAAATCAATAAATTAAAAATTAACGACTTCAATGTAAATGATTATATTCCTCAAGACTATGAAATCAGAAAATACGGCGATAAAAGGAACACAAAGCCGAGAACTGATCTTACAGGCAAAAAAGCGCCGGATTGGACTTTAAATGATCAAAACGAACAAGTTGTATCGCTTTCCGATTTTAAAAGTAAAGTTTTATTAATCGATTTTACCGGAATAGGTTGCGGCCCTTGTCAAGCTTCCATTCCCTTCTTGAAGAAATTAAAGGATAATTTCAATACCGAGGATTTTGAACTCGTGGCAATAGAAAGCTGGTCACGAAATGCACGCTCACATCAAAATTACATCAACAAAAATAATTTGAATTATACCATGTTAAGCGCTACCGATGCCGTAATCGATAATTACCAAACCGGTGGCGTAGCGCCCGTCTTTGTCATATTGGACAGTCAAAGGATCATAAGAAAAGTGATTACCGGCTACAACGGAGAAACCACGGATAAAGAAATCATGAATACCATCACCGAAATCATTTCCGCTTCAAAAAAGATATAAAATCTTATTTATTGTAACAGCAGTACTTTGTCCGATGATTTTTGTTGATACCGGGATCATATGCGGGGAGCACGGAACAACAGATAATTGATGGCATATTTTAAATATTAAGCGAAAAACAAATAAAAACCTTATCATGAAGACAAACATTGGTTTTATTTCTCTCCTTTTGTTCTCGATAATGATGGTCGGTTGTAAAAACAACACAAACCAAAATGACTATTTAAGGAAGGTTTTGAAAAACCTCGAAAAAATAGAATCGGCAACTTATCGCTGCACCATGGAGTTATGGCAACCGGGTGATACTGTTGCAAAGTCTACTTATTGCAAGTTTTTTAAGGAATACGACAATCCAACGGATTCAACAATAGGAGCGAGTTTTATTTGGTTTGATTGTGCAGATACGACAAAATTTGAATCTTGTTATGATGGCAACATAAAGGCGATAGCTGATCATGATATAAAAGAAATAGCAACCAATGACTTTTCATCTTGGTCGCAGCCTTTCAGACCGGTGAGTCCGCCGTTTTTTAACTATGCGAAAAATATCGTTAAGTATGTCCTTAATACCACAGATAGTATTGATACAAAGTTGGAGGATTCGGGCGATCATTATTACTTTAAATTGGTGATTCATGAAGATCGGCAAGTCGAGTTTTTCGGAAAAGCCTATCACATGTCGAAAAATTCGAATGATCCCACTTCCATTTATGAACTATGGATCAGTAAGTCGAATGACCTACCATACAAAGTGCGAAGAGAAATGTCGCACAATATTTCCGTTGCCACCTGCTCCGATGTAAAAATAAGCGAACAAAGAATTAATGATTTCAATGCATATGCTTATTTCCCTCAAGATTATGAAATCAGAAAATACGGTGAAGCAAGTAAAACAAAACCGAAGTTTGATCTTACCGGCCAAAAAGCGCCGGATTGGACTTCAAATGACAAAAACGGACAAGCCGTATCGCTCTCCGACTTTAAAAGCAAGGTTCTGTTAATCAATTTCACGGGAATAGGTTGCGGTGTATGTCAGTTCTCTATTCCTTTCTTAAAGAGCTTAAAAGATACTTTCAAAAATGAAGATTTTGATCTTGTGGCAATAGAAGCTTGGGGCGGAAAAACGCAGTCACTCCAAAATTACGCAAATAAAAATAATTTGAATTATAACCTTTTATGCGTAAACGATGACATTATTAAGAATTATCAAATCGGCGGGGCGTCAATGCCCATATTCTTCATATTGGACGAACAACGGATGATCAGAAAAGTCATCGACGGTTACAATGAAAAAACTAAGAGTAAAGAAATCATGGATACCATCACCGAAATCATTTCCTCATCAAAAAAGATATGAAAAACTTATTCATTTTAGCGGCGGCAATCGTTTTTATTCTGACAGGATGTCAATCTTCTTCGCCTGTTGATTTTTCGGCAATTGAAAGCGGCTTTGTTACGCCTCCCGACAGTCTCAAAACCGGCAGTTATTGGTATTGGATCAACGATAATATTTCCAAAGAGGCCGTGGTGGAAGAACTGCAGGCAATGAAACAGGTCGGCATCAATCGTGTTTACATCGGAAACATCGGTTTAAGTCCGGAAGAATATCCGAAATACGGAAAGGTGGAGTTCCTTTCCGACGAATGGTGGGATATAACGCATACCGCAATGAAAATGGCCGGCGAATTGAACATCGAGCTCGGATTATTTAACTGCCCGGGCTGGAGCCAATCGGGCGGCCCGTGGATCAAACCCGAACAAGCGATGCGTTATTTGGCGTCGTCGGAACTGCGGGTGAAAGGACCTCAAAAATTGAACGTGAAGTTGAAACAACCCGCCGCCGACTTTCAAGACGTGAAAGTGTTGGCGTGGCAAGTACCAGCAGATTACGGAAAGAATTTGTTTCAAGCTTCCGGGGTTCAAATGATATTTTCCGACTCGAAAATAAAGAACAACCCGTCGGCCGGTAATTCCACCCGTTATCTGTTACCCGAAGGAGACGAGTCGTATATCGGCATCGCCTTACCGCAACCGACCGCGGCACGAAGCCTGATCATATATCCGTCGGGGATTACCCGTACGGACTGCGAACTCTTGGCAAAAAAAGGCAACGACTTTGTTTCCGTCAAAAAATTTACCATCGACCGTACCAATGTGTTGTTAAATGTCGGATTCGAACCGCTTGCACCCGTTGCCGTATCGTTTCCCGAAACGGAATCATCAGAATTTCGCATCGTGTTTCGTCAAACGAAAAAAGGGAGCGGTATTGCCGACATTGTCCTCACTCCCACCCCCATGGTGGAACGCTTTGCCGAAAAAACATTGGCAAAAATGTATCAAAAAACTCTTCCTCCTTGGGATGAATACATGTGGATCGAACAACCCGAAGTGAAAGATGCCTCTCTGTTGATCGATCCGGGAAAAGTCACGGACATTTCGCAGCATCTGACCGCAGACGGTACGCTTACTTGGGACGTGCCGGAAGGCGAATGGATCATCATGCGCACGGGAATGACGCCGACGGGTGTCGTCAACGCTCAATCGCCGCCCCCGGGGAGAGGTTTGGAAGTCGATAAGATGAATAAAAAATATGTGACGGGGCATTTTGACGCTTTCTTCGGCGAAATCCTCAAGCGTATCCCTGCAGAAGACCGTAAAACATGGAAAGTTATTGTGGCGGACAGTTACGAAACCGGAAGCCAGAACTTTACCGACGGGTTTATCGAAGAATTCAAACAACGTTACGGTTACGATCCCGTTCCCTACTTGCCCGTATACAAAGGTTATACCGTGGGCGCTCCCGATCTGTCCGATCGTTTTCTTTGGGACATGCGGCGAATGGTTGCCGACAAAATATCGTACGATTATGTCGGGGGCTTGCGCGATGCGGGAAAACCGCACGGTATGGTCACTTGGCTCGAAAATTACGGACATTGGGGATTTCCGGGCGAGTTTCTGCAATACGGAGGACAATCGACCGAAATCTCCGGAGAGTTCTGGTGCGAAGGCAATGCAAGTTCCTACGAAAATCGACTGGCTTCTTCGTGTGCGCATACTAACGGAAAGAACGTGGTTTGGTCCGAATCGTTCACCAGTTACGGTAATCCGTACGGCCGTCATCCCGCAACATTGAAAAAACGGGGCGACTGGTCGTTTACCGAAGGGATCAACAACACAATGTTGCACGTGAACATCATGCAACCTTATGCCGACCAAACGCCGGGCATCAACACATGGTTCGGTACGGAATTCAATCGTAAAAATACTTGGTTCGGGCAAATGGATTTGTTCATCACCTACCTGCGGCGTTGCAATTTCATGCTGCAACAGGGTTTGAACGTTGCCGACGTAGCTTATTTCATCGGCGAAGATGCGCCCAAAATGACCGGATCGCGCGATCCCGAATTACCTCAAGGTTATTCTTTCGATTACATCAATGCCGAAGTTATTCTTCGCGATCTTTCGGTAAAGGACGGTCGTTTGGTGTTGCCGCACGGAACTTCGTACCGGATGATGGTTTTGCCGAGGCAGGAAACGATGCGTCCCGAGTTGTTGCAAAAAATAGAAAAGTTGGTTGCCGACGGAGCCGTAATTCTCGGACCTCCGCCGAGTCGTTCCCCGAGCATGAAAAACTATCCCGCGGCCGACAAACAAGTCCAAGAGCTTGCGGTAAAGATGTGGGGCGATTTATCGGCAAAACAGCGGAAATACGGCAAAGGAACGATATTAACGGACATGAATATGCAA
Source organism: Bacteroidales bacterium (assembly GCA_031551455.1). GTDB lineage: Bacteria > Bacteroidota > Bacteroidia > Bacteroidales > UBA4181 > JAIRLS01. The sequence continues at coordinate 36,491 of JAVBNP010000036.1, forward strand.
GAGGCGTTGGATTTGCTGAAAGTGTTCCCCGATTGTCGTTTTTCCGAAGGCGAGTCGTTATTATATGCTCATCGTACGCTCGGCAACGCGGACATTTATTTCATCACCAACCAAAGCGACCATCAAATACAATGTAATCCCGAATTCAGGGTGAAAGGCATGCAACCCGAATTGTGGAGCGCCGTGACGGGTGAAATGCGAACGCTGCCGGTGTTCAACCAAAACGGAGAGATTACTTCCGTACCGCTGCAATTGGAACCGAGCGAGAGCGTTTTTGTTGTTTTCCGGAAATCGGGCAAACCGTCGACGTCGGAACTTGCGGCCAATTATCCGCAACCGACGGTGGTCGGAGAAATCGATACGCCGTGGGAAGTACGTTTCGAGTCGGATGAGGTGAAACGCGGTCCCGCCGAACCCGTTATTTTCGAACGGTTGAGCGATTGGACGGAAAACGTCGATGAGCGAATCAAGTACTACTCGGGTACGGCCGTTTATAAAAATACTTTCCCCGTCAAAGAGCTTCCGAAAAATAAAAAGTTGTATCTTGACCTCGGAAAACCGGGCGTCATTGCCAAAGTAAAGATCAACGACCAATATGTCGGCGGCGTGTGGACTCCTCCTTACCGAATCGACGTAACGAAATTCGTCAAGGAAGGCGACAACCGAATCGAGATAGAAACGGTAAACACTTGGGTAAACCGTTTGATCGGCGATTTGCGTCTTCCCGAAAAAGATCGTCGCACTTGGCTGTTTTTCCTTCATCAACTGAAAGAGAATTCGCCTTTGCAACCGTCGGGATTAACGGGAACGGTAAAACTGGTAGCAATTGACAATTGATAATGGACAATTGACAATTGATAATGGACAATTTATTAATCATTATCCATTGTCAATTGTCAATTTTTAAAAGTATGCCTACGATAAAAATAGAATTGCGTGAGGGACGGGATAAGAAAACGTTGGTTGCCGTTCGCGATTCGGTGGCAAGTGCCGTAATAGAAGTATTACGATTGCCCGACGATGACAAAAACGTTCGTTTGATCGAATATCCGTCGGATTTCTTTCAAATGTGTCCGCCGTACGAGATGTTGATCGAAATTACGATGATTGCCGGAAGGACAAAGGATACGAAAAAGAAGTTGTATCAAAGGATCACGGAAAAGTTGGAATCCGACTGTTCCATCGAAAAGGAAAAAACCATGATCATTATCAATGAACAACCCAAGGAAAATTGGGGATTACGGGGCGGAATTCCCGCCGACGAAATAAATTTGGGATTTAACGTGAACGTATGATTGACGTAACAATGCGGTATGTATTTTGACGAGATTTCTGTTTTACCGCGTCATTGCGAGGAGGAACGACGAAGCAATCTTATGGTAATCAAAGAGATTGCTTAGTTACTCGCCCGAGGCTCGTGAGAACGCTGCGCTTAGTTCGCTATCGCTCGCAATGACGTGTTTTTTGACTTTTTGAACAACCTTGTCTTTTTCCGTATCGACTTGTTATTTGGGGCTGTGTTTTAACATCAAAGTAAATTATATCAAACCTTTTATGAGAGCTTTATTTATTTTCATTGCGGCAGCGGTTCTTTCCGTGATATCCGGTTGCCGTCCGACTTCAAAGAGCGGCGATTTCTCGGCCGTCGAACGCGGGTTCGTTTCCGTGCCCGACAGTATCAGAACCGGCGTATATTGGTATTGGATCAACGATAATATTACCGAAGACGCCGTTATCAAAGACCTCGAAGCGATGAAACGCGTCGGCATCGATCGCGCATACATCGGCAATATCGGTTTGGAAGGACAGCTTCCTTACGGAAAAACGAAATTCATGTCGGATGAATGGTGGAGATTGACGCATCTGATGATGAAAAAAGCCGGCGAGTTGGGTATCGAAATCGGGATGTTTAACTCTCCGGGATGGAGTCAATCGGGAGGTCCGTGGATCAAACCCGAGCAATCGATGCGTTACTTGGCGTCAACCGAGATGCAAGTGACGGGACCGCAAAAATTGAACGTAAAAATACAGCAACCGACCGCTAATTTTCAAGACGTAAAAGTATTGGCGTGGTCGGTGCCGACAACCTACGGACAAAATTTGTTCGATGCTTCGGGATCGCGAGTAACTTACTCCGATGCAAAAATGAAGGCAGGCGACAAAGGTGCAAAATATGTACTACCCGCGGGCGAAAAATCGTATATCGATCTCATCCTGCCGCAATCGGTCGAAGCAAGAAGTTTGGTCATATACCCGTCGGGCAACATCTTTACGGATTGTGAACTCCAAGCCAAGAAAGGCAACGATTTCGTTACCGTGAAGAAATTCAACATCAACCGAACCAATGCCGCGGTAAATGTCGGCTTTGAACCTTATGCGCCCATCGCCGTATCGTTCTCCGGATGCGAGTCGTCCGAATTTCGCCTCGTTTTTGACAATACGATGAAAAAACGCGATATTCCCAACGGCATTGCAAACATTATCCTCTCTCCCACTCCCGTGGTGGAACGATTTGCGGAAAAATCGCTGGCCAAGATGTTCCAAACTCCGCTTCCGTTGTGGAACGATTATTTGTGGGAAACTTCTCCCGCAACGGATCCTTCTTTACCGATCGATCCGACAAAAGTCATCGATATATCGCAACATTTGGCTGCCGACGGTACGCTCTCATGGGATGTTCCCGAAGGCAAATGGGTCATCATGCGCACGGGGATGGCTCCGACGGGTGTGGAAAATTCTCCGGCTCCTCCCGAAGGCACCGGCTTGGAAGTCGACAAGATGAACAAAAAACACGTGTCGATGCATTTCGACGCTTATTTCGGAAAAATCATCGAACGCATTCCCGCGGAAGATCGCAAAACATGGAAAATCGTCGTGGCGGACAGTTACGAAATGGGGAGCCAGAACTTTACCGACGGTCTCATCGAAGAATTCAAACAACGCTACGGTTACGATCCCGTTCCGTATTTCCCCGCTTTGAAAGGTTTTGTGATCGGCAGTCCCGATTTATCCGATCGTTTTCTGTGGGATCT
>JAVBNP010000269.1:0-2717 GCA_031551455.1 Bacteroidales bacterium
ATCTGAAAATACCAATTTGCTATCCTTTCTGATTTTCGAAATAGAAGTGTTAATGGCAACAGTATAAATCCACGAAGCCGGCTTGTCTTTGTTTTTCAACCCGGGAAAAGATTTCCATAACTGATATATTACCTCTTGGAAATTATCTTGTTTATCGGCATCAGATATAAAATAAATCAAGTTAACTTTATGGATAATTCCCTGATAATCTGAAACTATTTTGAGAAACTCTTCTTGATACGGCTTCATTCTGTTATTGCTTTACTATATAGTCGGAGTTAAGCCAAATTTATTACAAAACCGGAATAATTTGACTTGATTGCTGTTTTTACAATTAATGCAAATCATTTATACCCCGAATCAATATTTTTATAACTTTGCATCCCGAATCGGGAGAGGTGCCGGAGTGGTCGAACGGGGCAGTCTCGAAAACTGTTGTACTCTTTATGGGTACCGAGGGTTCGAATCCCTCCTTCTCCGCGGAAAGGCCGGATCGAAAACGGCCGATAATGAGATAAAACCCTGCAATATCAAATATTGCAGGGTTTTTATTATATTCTACGACAAAAGACCGAAAAAAATTTAAATATCAAACATGTCCCGACAAAAAACACTTGAAACAAAGCCGTATTACGATGTGCTCGACGGTCTCCGGGGAACGGCGGCCATTGTTATCTTGGTATACCATTACTTGGAAATGATTTATTTAGATTACTCCGACAACTTCTTGGGACACGGTTTTTTGGCGGTTGATTTTTTCTTTTGCCTGTCGGGGTTTGTGATCGGGTTTGCCTATGATAACCGCGTCAAAACCATTGGTCTGAAAAACTTTTTTATCAATCGATTGATTCGTTTGCATCCTTTGGTTGTGTTGGGCAGCATTATCGGATTTGCGGGCTTTGTGCTTAATCCGTTTGTTGCCGGAACCGAGGCGGGTTGGGGAAACTTATTATTGGCGCTTGTCGGTTCCATGTTGCTGATTCCTGCTCCGTTTCTTCCATTTCGCGGCGGCGGCTTGTTCCCGTATAATACTCCCTCGTGGTCTTTGTTTTTCGAATACATTGCCAACATTGTATATGCTTTGATATTATGCCACATCAAAAAGAGTGTGTTGCTTGTGCTTGGTTGCATCTGCGCCGGCTGGTTGATGTATACTTCTTACAAATCGGGTTGGCTCATTAACGGATGGGATATCAAAACTATCGCGGATGGCTTTCCCAGAGTCGGCTATTCATTTATTGCAGGATTGCTCATTTTTCGGTTTCGTTGGGTATTGAATAATAAATGGGGCTTTATGGTTCCTTTCATCCTATTGATGGGCGTGTTCTTATATCCGCATATCGACAACGATTGGCTCACTGAAGCGATTATGGTAATTGTGATATTTCCGCTCATCATCAGCATCGGTGCGGGTGCAAACGTTACGGGCGGGATGAAAAAGTTATGCATCTTCATCGGAAAGTTATCCTATCCGCTGTATATGACGCATATCACCACCGTATGGATCTTCGGCGATTATTACCGAGAGACTAAGCCTCAAGGCATGGAGTTAATCGTTTTGATCGCGTGCTTGTGTCTTTTCAATCTCGCCTTCGCTTATTTTATCATGCGGGTGTACGACGAACCCGTTCGTGCATGGCTTACGAGGAAAAGAAACCGGGGACCCCGGCACTAAACATTCCGATTATCGGCGTTTACCGTCATTTGACAAAACGATACGTTAATTTGAATCGCTCCATGATTCGTACCGTCAAGTAACCGGTTCCGAAAGCAAGGAGCGCCATCCCAATGATGCGTAGCATGACGGGAATCGGGCATAGTGTATCGAAAAAATCGTATGCTGCTTGCACAAAAACGAAATGGCATAAATAAATACCGAAGGTAAGAGAAGCCAAACGTGATAATCGAACGGAAGAAGGTATTTTCAATTTTTGCACAACGACAAAAACGGGAAAAGTCATCATAAAAACATTGATTCCGGCGAAATACCATACAATTTCGAGATAAGCGTAATTACCCGGAAAATGTTTTTGGGTTAACAGGTAACCGAAAGAAGTAACCAAATAACCGACCAAAAACATCGGGATGGTAATAAACAATGTACGTTTCCAACTCCAAGCGGGCGGATATTTTGTTAAATAATACGCCAATATCAGATAGCCGATAAAACCGGAAAAATAATAGAATGTACCGTAATCGTTCCAATCGCAAACGCCCCAGAGTCCCATGTTACCGTAATTACCGGTATATCCGCATAAGGGAGCGATCATTTTTACGTACGGAAGCAGTAACGTAATTCCCCAAATGCATAAAACAAGTCGTATATCGCGTTTCGAGGCTTGTTGCAACCACGGACTGATGACGGGCATCAATAAATAAAGTCCGATCAACATGTAGAGATACCACAACGGAACAGTATCGTAATTAAAGTTAAAAACAAAAGTATACAATTTGGTCAGCGTGGCATTCAACGTATGATCATTTTGCACGATCAGCGGATTGGTGGTTGAGGGAACAATATAATTTAAATAAACGAAATACAACACTGGTAAAGCTATCGACCAGAAAACGAGCGGAAGTACGATTCGTCCGATGCGCTTTTTGCAGAACGTTTCCATATTCGTGCGTACGGGAAGTAATAAAACGCCCGTCATCATTACAAATAAAGGAACACAATACCGAACCAAACTGCCTGTAAACGTTCCGATTAAAAACGT
>JAVBNP010000076.1:0-13980 GCA_031551455.1 Bacteroidales bacterium
ATGAACGTCATTGCGAGGAGGAACGACGAAGCAATCTTACGAATAATCAAAAGATTGCTTCGCTATCGCTCGCAATGACGCAGTAAATAAGCTTTCTTGAAGAGCCTCATTGTTCCGACAAGCATACGGACATACCTCTCCCGCATGCATTCATGTGCAAGCAAATAAAATTTGTCCCGTTTATCGGATATTGATCGAGAAAAACCGATTCACATCGGTTTTTATTATTATTTCGGCGGACCGAATGTCGAAATCGCTTCTGCGAGATTAATCAAATCTTCGTCGATGGCTTTGTGCATTTTTACCGTTTTGTTCAACGGAACTTGTACGATTTCGTCGTTCACCAATCCGATCATGATGCACTTTTGATTGTCGAGTAATGCCTCAATGGCCGCGGCTCCCATACGACTGGCTATCACACGATCTTTGGCGCTGGGCGATCCTCCGCGTTGTATATGTCCGAGAATGGATACACGCATGTCGAATTGAGGAAATTCGGGTTTCAATATTTCGGCAATTTCCATTGTGGTGCCTTCTTCCAAGCCTTCGGCCACCAAAATGATGCTCGATTTGTTTTTGCGTGCGCGCTCGGCCAAAAATTTACGCGCTTTTTCTATTTGATTTTTTTCTTCGGGAATCATGACAATTTCCGCACCGCAGGCAATACCGCTGTTAATGGCCACAAACCCGGCTTCACGTCCCATTACTTCAACAAAAAAAATTCGGTTATGCGAACTGGCCGTATCGCGAATTTTGTCTACCGCCTCCACCACGGTATTCAACGCCGTATCAAATCCGATGGTGTAATCCGTTCCAAACAAGTCGTTATCGATGGTGCCGGGAATACCGATAAAAGGAATGTCAAACTCGCTCGACATGATGTTGGCCCCCGTAAAAGAACCGTCACCGCCGATGACCACCACGGCGTCAATGTCGAAACGCTTCAATTGCTCGTATGCCTCCTTTCGGCCCTCGTATTCGCGAAACCTTTTGCTGCGGGCCGTCAAAAGAAATGTACCTCCCGTTTGGATGATCCCGCTCACCGTCTCCGAATCCATCGGAATGATATCGCCTTCGATCATTCCTTCATACCCTCTCTTAATACCGAATACCTCCAACTCGTTATTGATACCCGCACGAGTCACCGCACGGATGGCAGCGTTCATTCCCGGAGCATCACCTCCGGATGTCAGTACGCCGATACGTTTAATCTTTGTCATGATGATATGATTACTTTACTTTTTAATTCCGAACTTCCCACATGCCAAATTTGTGCCGGTTTTTTCATTATATGTAAACCCCGGGTAAATAAATCATTATTTTTCAACCCATGTTAAATAAAACAAATATCCGGCACATCGGTTAAACCGAATGATTCGTTTTTCCGTTTCTTTTATATGCTTTGCGCCGAGATGTTACACTATCGGCAGAGTTACCGTATTACACCACATGCTGACTGCAATTTACCGTATGGTTATTTTGCCGAAATTTTCAAAAACCTTCAAATATTCCGCGTTTCGCAATAAGGATACTGCAAAAAACGTAACTTTGAACTTTTTACGGAACGATAATTCCGACCATTTTTATATAAAATATCATGAATTCTTTCGGAAAACTTTTTCGCGTGAGCATCTTCGGCGAATCCCACGGCCCCTGTACGGGTATTTGCATCGACGGATGTCCTCCGGGCATTGCGTTATCGGAAGCCGATTTTGAACGGGATATGAGTCGGCGAAAAAGCGGCGGCAAGGGGACCACGCCGCGCACGGAAGCCGATATGCCGAAAATCATGTCCGGCGTTTTTAACGGATTCACTACCGGAGCGCCGTTGATGATGATGGTTGAAAATACCGATACCCGATCGAAGGATTATTCGTTGTTTCGAGAAATTCCCCGTCCCGGACATGCCGATTTCGTATCGGAAGTAAAATATAAAGGTTTTGAAGATTATCGCGGAAGCGGACATTTTTCCGGACGTATTACCGCAGGACTGGTTGCCGCGGGCGTTGTCGCAAAAAAAATCATTGATCCGACAACGATTACGGCAAAAATACTTGAAATAGGCGGAAGCAACGATTGGGATGAAATTATTGAACGTTGCTCGGCAGAACACGATTCGGTCGGAGGTATTATCGAATGCACCATCGACCGAGTTCCCGTCGGTTGGGGCGAACCGTTTTTCGATAGCGCCGAATCCGTTATCGCACACATCGTGCTTGCCGTTCCCGCCGTCAAAGGTATCGAATTCGGCGCCGGTTTTGCCGCAGCCCGAATGCGCGGAAGCGAACACAACGATGTGTTCGTCGATGCCGAAGGGAAAACAAAAACCAATCGAGCCGGAGGAATCAACGGAGGAATCACCAACGGAAATCCCGTCGTATTCCGTGTTGCCGTAAAACCGACCTCTTCTATTGCCAAACCGCAGGAAACATTCAATATGAAAACGGGTAAACCGACTGTTTTGGAAACGCCCGGCCGACACGACACATGTATTGCCTTACGCATTCCTCCCGTAATCGAAGCAGCAACCGCCATCGCTTTGGCCGATTTGATGTTGATCGAAAAAGCGATCCGATAATCGGGCATTTTCCTTCTCATCGGAAAACATATCATTCCGTTGACCGGGTTTCGCCCGAAAATATTTATTGCTTTTTTGCTTTCATCATTCAAATACTTATTTTTGCAGCATCATTTTGCGGAAATAGCTCAGTCGGTAGAGCATCAGCTTCCCAAGCTGAGGGTCGCGAGTTCGAGCCTCGTTTTCCGCTCCGAATTTGAAAAACTGCTCCCCAAAAGAGCGGTTTTTTCGTTTTGTAAACCTTATCGGATTTCGGTTGTTAATACTATGACAATTCGATTGTATCCGATGCATGTTCGAACGGTTTTATTGGACATATTAATTTGTTGTTCTCGTTGCTTTTGTCGAAAAAAGCAAACTCGAAACATTGCCGATATATTCAACCGGCACGCCATTTGCAGAAGAAATTTTTTATACAAAAAAATACGAGTTGTTTCACTTACCAAACAAATACTCGTAAATCGTTACACATAAGATAATTATTATATTATAAATTAAAATTAAAAAAACATGAAAACATTAAACAAATTGTTGATTTTATTGATGTTGGCAGTTCCTTTTGTTGGCTGCGACGATGATGACGACGATATTGCCGTATCAAAGGTGGAACTTAACAAAACTGCGCTTACACTGGAAGTGGACGGTTCGGAAAAACTTACGGCAACGGTGAGCCCTTCCGATGCTACCGACAAAACCGTAACATGGTCAAGTTCCAATGAAACGGTCGCTACCGTTGCTTCCGACGGAACCGTAACGGCTAAAGCCGAAGGAAATGCTGTTATTACGGCCAAAGCCGGCGACAAAACGGCTCCATGTACCGTAACCGTTACTTCCGTCGATAATGCTCAAACCATTGTAGGAGACTACTTAGGTACCGTCACCGGAATGGGCGGTCTTTTTGAAGCGAAAAATGTAACCATTGCATTAACCCATTCCAAAAAGAACGAAGTGCTCATAAATACCATAATAACAATCAGTGCCGACTTTAGTGTTCCCGTTATCGATATGTCGTCACCGGTAGGAATAAAGGACGACGAGTACACCATCGACGGAAAAACAAGTGTTCCATTGGAAGGTGGCGCTTCTTTAGAGGTTACTGTTACGGGAACCATCGATAAGGATGGCAAAATGGATGTTGCGATCAGTGCCGGTAGCTTTGGGACATTCAATTTTCAAGGAGTAAAACAATAATTTTTCCCAAAACAAAATAAAATATCTGCCCGATTTTCAGGCAGATATTTTATTTTTACGAAATCGGATCAAATTAAAAATCAATCGATTTCACATTGTTTGTAATCTATGAACTGCTGCTTGTATGGAAAATAATGTATTTTTGGAGGTTTTTATAAAAAGTAAACGATGAAACATCACAAAATTCGGAAAATCGTTTGTTCAATCACACTATCGGTATTATTCGCCGTTACGGCATTCGGCCAAACCGTCACGGGTTATGTTCGCGATGCCGATACCGAAGAAGTTCTGGTCGGCGTTAACGTTTTTTACAAAAATAAAGATAACGTAACGGGCACGACAACCGATGTGGATGGTCGATACGAGATCAAAGTACCCGACGGCGGCGAAATTCTTCATTTCAGTTATGTGGGTTACGAATCCCAAGCACATCCGATGGTGGTGCGCAAAGGACAAACGACTACGTTGGACGTGCGTATGAAACCGCAAGCGGAAATGATGGGTGAAGTGGTGGTGAGCGCCGGGCGTTTTGACCAAAAATTGAGCGAAATCACCGTTTCGATGGAAGTAATCAAACCCGAAAATATCATCAAACAAAATGCCACCGATTTGAGCGTGGTGCTCAATACGTTGCCGGGCGTAGATGTTACCGACAAACAACCGTCCATTCGCGGCGGAAGCGGTTGGACCTACGGCGTGGGAAGTCGCAGCCAAGTGCTGGTCGACGGTATGTCGGTATTGACGCCGGGCGTGGGCGAAATCAATTGGAATACCATCCCGATGGAAAACGTGGCGCAGGTGGAAGTTCTGAAAGGCGCTTCGTCGGTGTTGTATGGTTCATCGGCGCTCAACGGGTTGATCAACGTACGCACATCGCGTCCGGGTTCCGATCCGCAAACCACCGTTAACGCATACATGGGCGTGTATCTCGATCCCGCCAACGAAGGTTACGTATGGTGGGACAAAGATTTTTGGCACGAAGGAAAATTTCCCGTTAAGCCCGCATTACGCTCCAATTTACTTTACGGAATTCGTAATCCGATTTATACCGCAACCGACATCTCGCACACGCGGCGTATCGGCAATTTTGACGTTTCGGGAGGACTCGACATGTATACCGATGAAGGTTTTCGGCAAAGCGATTACAATCAACGAATTCGCTTCGGCGGTAACGTAACATATCATCATCCGAAAATAACGGGACTCAATTACGGTTTGAATTTTAATTATTTGACCAACAATTATTCCGGATTTTTTATTTGGCGTTCGGCCGACGAACCTTACAAGCAATCGGCCATGGCCAACATGAGTCGTCAAGGTAATTCGTTTTATGTTGATCCGTTTCTCAACTACGTAAATCCCGATAAAGGCATTACGCATCGTCTGAAAGGGCGGTATTATCACAAATCCGATCAGATTTTTTCCAATCCGACGGACAAATCAATCATCGATATCATGGATGCCACGGGTTTCGATATCAATAAAGCGCCGGACTTGATTACCATGCTGCAAGATCCGATGAACAACCTGCTTCCCGCTAATTGGCTTTCATCGGTTGTCAGCGGCAATTATGTCGGATTAATCAATGGAGTAACGGATAAGTTACAACCGTACTTCCCCGACGCCAAAGCACCCGATATTGTCGATATGTTGTCATGGGCCATGTCGCGGATACCTTTTCCGCAAGATGCGTCGGAAGCCATACCTTGGTTGCTCAATTCGAGCAATCCAAAAAGCAATACCAGCAGAGCCGATAATACGGCCTCGTATTATCTCGATTATCAATTCGGTAAAAAAATAGGCGAAGCCAATTTCACCACCGGAGCCACTTACGAACATGTAAGTATCGACTCGGAAGTCACCAAATCGCACAAAAGCGACAACATTGCGTTGTTTTTGCAATATGATCAAAAGTTTTTCGACAAACTGAACCTTTCACTCGGTATGCGGTTGGAATATTATCGGGTAGATTCGCTCAAAAGAGAAGCCGAAACGGATATTTTCGGATGGAAAGCTCCGTTTAAGCCGGTTTTCCGCGGCGGGTTGAATTATCAATTGGCCGAAGCGACGTACATTCGGGGTTCCATCGGGCAAGGCTATCGATACCCGTCGCTCACCGAAAAATTCATTTACAAAGATATCGGAGGCGTTGCCGCCTATCCCAACAATGCGCTCAAACCCGAAAGCGGATACAATGCCGAATTGGGAATTAAACAAGGCTACAAATTCGGCAACTTTATGGGATTTCTCGATGTTGCCGGATTCTATACCGCGTATAAAGATATGATTGAATTTCAATTCGGTTTATTCAACAATACAACCTACGAATATGTCGATAATTTGAGCGAATTGATTACCATGATCATGAACGGGCAAATGCCCGGATTGGGCACTCGCTTTACCAATATCGACAATGCGCGTATTTCCGGTATAGACGTGTCGATCAACGGCATGTGGAACATCAGCGCGGCAAGCAAATTAACATACAGCCTCGGTTACGTATTTATTGAACCCGTCGATCCCGATTGGAAGAAGAAAAACAGACAAGAACGAGATAATGAGGATCCGTTGGCGATGAAAGAAAAGTCGAACGATTCGAAATATTTGAAATACCGTCAAAAACATTCGGTGAAAGGCGTATTCGATTTTCAATGGAATCGTCTCACGCTCGGTACGAATCTCACGTATAAAAGTAAAACGTTGGCGGTGGATTATTTCATGGTGGACGAGCGCGAAAAATCGCAACCGGATATCATGGATGTCGTGCGCAGCGTGATTTTTCCCGGACTGCACGATTACTGGATGGAGCACAATAACGGCTATTTTGCCATGGATGGTCGCATCGGTATCAAGGTATCCAAAGGTATTCAATTTTGGCTGATGATGAACAACCTGTTGAATACCGAATACAGTCTTCGTCCGATGGATGTTTCGCCGCCGCGAACGCTGATCTTTCAAGTGAATGCAAAGTTTTAACCAAAATGAACCAAACATTTTTTTCTGCGTTTCTGCAATAATGAAAAGAATATTTCGTTGGGTGGTATTATGAAAGTATACACAAAAACTGGAGATAAAGGTCAAACAGCCTTAATCGGGGGTAAAAGAGTAGCGAAAAATCATCCGCGTATCGAAGCATACGGTACGGTAGACGAATTGATCGCGCACATCGCCTTGTTGTCGGATATGCTGGAAAATGAAAACGACAAAGATTTTTTGTTTTGGATATCGGACAGATTGATGACTCTTTCGGCTCTGTTGGCCGCCGAAAGCGACGTTGCAAAGAAAATGCCCGAATTGACTGCCGAAGACACCGCACTGCTGGAACGTCGCATCGACGAAACGGAAAACGGATTGGAGCCGCTGAAAAGCTTCATCCTTCCCGGAGGACATCCCGCAGTATCGGAATGTCACGTGGTACGGACCGTTTGCCGACGCGCCGAACGTGTTATTGTCGGCCTCGAAGACGAATATTCCGTACCGAATGAAGTGAACCGGTACATCAACCGTCTGTCGGATTATTTTTTCGTGTTGTCCCGAAAAATTGCAAAAGATTTCAACATTACGCCGAAAATATGGACGCCGATTACTCGATGATATGATATTTATAGTATATTCGCAAACGCAAATAAACAAGCATACAATTAAAAATTAAATAGTTAGGACATGTATTGGACTTTAGAGTTAGCTTCAAAGTTGGAAGATGCCCCTTGGCCGGCCACCAAAGACGAATTGATCGACTTTGCCGTAAGATCGGGAGCGCCGTTGGAAGTGATCGAAAATTTGCAAGAAATAGAAGATGAAGGCGAAATATATGAAAGTATCGAAGATATTTGGCCCGATTATCCCAGTAAAGACGATTTCTTTTTCAACGAAGACGAATATTAAAAAAAGAGGGAAATTTCATCCCTCTTTTTTCTTTTTTACATGTTTTTTCGAGGGCGAAACAATTCGTAAAATTAGTATCTTTGTCGTTCAATGAAGAAAAAGTTTACTCGTAATCACACATAAGTCACATAATCAAATTTATATTAAGTAATGGACAATAAACTTGTTAACAGGGCTGCCGATAATATTCGTATCTTGTCGGCCGCGATGGTGGAAAAAGCCAAATCGGGACATCCGGGCGGAGCAATGGGCGGAGCCGATTTCGTCAATATTCTCTACACCGAATTTCTCAATTACGACCCTTCGGACCCGGCTTGGGTCAATCGCGATCGTTTTTTCCTCGATCCGGGCCACATGTCGCCCATGTTATATTCGATTCTCACGCTTACGGGAAACTATACGATCGATGAAATCAAGAATTTTCGTCAATGGGGAAGCCCCACTCCGGGACATCCCGAAGTAGACGTGAAACGCGGAGTGGAAAATACTTCCGGCCCGTTGGGACAAGGTCATACGATGGCTGTAGGCGCGGCCATTGCCGAAAAATTTCTGCAAGCCCGTTTCGGTGACTGGATGTCGCATAAGATTTATGCGTTCATTTCCGACGGCGGCGTTCAGGAAGAAATTTCGCAAGGCGCCGGTCGATTGGCGGGACACCTCGGTTTGGACAACCTGATTATGTTCTACGATTCGAACGATATTCAATTATCTACCGAAACCAAAGAAGTAACCTGCGAAGACACAGCCAAAAAATACGAGGCTTGGGGATGGGAAACGGTAACCATCGACGGAAATAATCCCGACCAAATACGTCAAGCGCTGACCAAAGCGCAAACCGTAAAAGGCAAACCTTTCCTGATTATCGGCAAAACCGTTATGGGTAAAGGTGCCGTAACGGAAACGGGCGAAAGCTTCGAGCGCAAATGCGCCACGCACGGCATGCCGTTGGGCGAAGCCGGTGCATCATTCGGTAAAACCGTTGCCAATTTGGGTGGAAATCCCGACAATCCGTTTGTGATTTTCGACGACGTAAAAGAATATTACGCCAAAATACGCGAACAAAAAGTAAAAGCCGCCGCCGAAAAGAAGAAACAACAAACGGCATGGGAAGCGGCAAATTCCGCTTTGGCAACCAAATTTAAAGCATTTTTCTCGGGCAAGACTCCCGCAATCGATTATTCCGCTATTGCGCAAAAGGAAGGATCGGCAACCCGTGCCGCATCGTCGACCGTGTTGGCGTATTTTGCCAAAAACGTCGAAAACATGATCGTAACGTCGGCCGACTTGTCGAACAGCGACAAAACCGACGGATTCTTGAAAAATACCAAATCGTTGCAAAAAGGCGATTTCTCGGGCGCATTCCTGCAAGCCGGCGTTTGCGAATTAACCATGGCTGCCATAGCCAACGGTATCGCATTGCACGGCGGTATTTTCGTTGCCTGCGGAACGTTCTTTGTCTTTTCCGATTACATGAAGCCCGCTTTCCGTCTGTCTGCATTGATGGAATTGCCGGTAAAATACGTTTGGACGCACGATGCGTTCCGCGTGGGCGAGGATGGCCCCACACATCAACCCGTGGAACAGGAAGCGCAAATTCGGTTGATGGAACAATTGAAAAACCATTCGGGCAAACCCTCCGCATTGGTACTTCGTCCCGCCGACGCATACGAAACGAATGTTGCGTGGAAAATGGCCATGGAAAACACTTCGACGCCGACGGCATTAATTCTGTCGCGCCAAAACATCAAGGATATTCCGACCAAACAAGGTTCTACGCGTTACGCGGATGCTTTGCAAGCCGAAAAAGGCGCCTATGTGGCTCAAAAAACCGGCGATAAACCCGATTTGATTTTGGTTGCCAACGGTTCGGAAGTAGCTACTTGCATTGAAGGAGCCGAAAAACTGGCCGCGGAGAAAAAACTCAATGTTTGGGTAGTTTCGGCTATTTCGGAAGGATTGTTCCGTTCGCAATCTTGCGAATACCAAAAAAGCGTTATTCCCGCCGGTGTTCCCGTACTGGGATTAACGGCCGGATTGCCCGTTACCCTTCAAGGTTTGGTCGGTCCCTTCGGAATAGTCATCGGCATGGGCAGCTTCGGATATTCCGCTCCCTACAAAGTTCTCGACGAAAAATTGGGATACACGGGCGAAAACGTGTACAACAAAGCCGTCGAATACTTGGCTTCTTATAAAGCTTCGTGCTGATTCCCGAAAATTTTCGGAATTTAATTTCAAGTATCCGCCGGTTGACAAGAACCGGCGGATTTTTCCGAAAATGGTTATTTACAAAAGAATGAACGAACATATTGCCTCAGACCACTATTTATCAAACAATTAATCAATTAAAATCATGACGAAAAAACAATCAAATCTCAGCAGACGCGCATTTCTTTCCAATGCGGCAATTATCGGAGCATCCGGTACGTTGGGTGCGGGATCGTTACTGACTTCCTGTTCCGGCGGCGGCGACAAACTCATTCCTTTAAGCGCACCGAACGAAATTTACATTCCCGATTTGACGGATAAAGCCATCGACGGAAAACCGATTAAGGCGGCTTTAATCGGTTGCGGTTCGAGAGGAACCGGAGCCGCTTTTAACTTTTTGAGTGCCGGAGACGGCCTGTCCATTGTGGCATGTGCCGATATTTTTAAAGACAGAATGGATACTTGCCGTAAGAAATTAAAAGAGGAAAAAAATAACGAGATTGCCGACGATATGTGTTTTATCGGTTTCGACGCTTACAAGAAAGCGTGCGAAGCTCCCGTCGATATGGTGATTATTGCCACTCCGACGTTGTTCCATCCTGATCAATTGAAATATGCCATAGAACAAGGCAAACACGTATTTGTCGAAAAACCGGCAGCCATCGACGCGGTGGGTTATCGCACGTACCTGCTTGCCGTAAAACAAGCGCAGTCCAAAGGATTGAATATTGTCACCGGAACGCAACGCCACCACCATCGCGGCTACGTGGAATCGTACAAGCGCGTTCGGGAAGGATACATCGGCAGAATTACTTCGGGCAATGTTTATTGGAATCAAGGGCACATGAATTTCGCCCGTCGTCGCCCCGAATGGACCGACATGGAATACATGTTCCGCGACTTTTTCAGCTGGAATTGGTTGTGCGGAGATCACGTTATCGATCAATTGGTGCACAACGTGGATGTATTCACGTGGTTTTCGCACTTGAAACCGGTAAAAGTGATCGGAATGGGTTCCCGCTTACGCAGAGTGACGGGTAACATTTATGATAATTTCAGCGCCGACATCGAATACGAGGGCGGCGTACATGTTCACGGGATGGCTCGTCAAATTGACGATTGCGACAACAACGTGGGCGAAATCATTCAAGGAACAAAAGGTTCGTGGCGCAGCTACGATATGAGCATTCGCGACCTCGACGGAAACGTTATATGGAAATTCGACGAAGAAGCGTCCAAGGCGCAATATAAAACGCAAGATCCGTACACGCTGGAACACGTCGATTTGGTAAGCCACATTCGAAGCGGAAAGGTGACCAATCAAGCCGAAACCACTGCCATTTCGTCCATGGCCTGCGTTATGGCGCGCGAATCGGCTTACACGGGCAAAGCGTACACTTGGGAACAAATGACGACGTCCGATCTCAACTTGATGCCCGCCGAATTGACGTTGGGCAACGTGGATATGAAGCCTTACGAAGTTATTCCCTTACCGGGAGCATCACCGAAAATGTAACCGTCGGACGGATACATTATTTATTACCGAAATTTATCTCAAAACCTGCAATTAAAACACATTAGACTTATGGAACATAATCATCGGAATGAAGTTTCCCGGAGACAATTTCTGGGAACGGGACTGGCCGCAATGGCAGCTTTTACGATCGTCCCGCGTCACGTACTCGGCGGAAGCGGATTTATGGCGCCGAGCGACCAAATAACGCTGGGATTTATCGGAACGGGTAAACAGTCGCGCGGATTAGTTAATCCGTTTTCCAAAAAGGCAAAAGTAATTGCCGGATGCGACGTCGACTCGCGTAAGTTGGAAAGATTTAAGACCATCACCGAAGAGCTTTACGAAAAAGCGGGATCGTCGGCCAAAGGATTCAAAACATACAAAGATTTCAGAGATTTACTGAACAACAAAAGCATCGATGCGGTAGTTATCGCCACGCCCGATCATTGGCATGCCATCAACGTGATTGAAGCTGCCAAAGCGGGCAAGGATGTTTATTGCGAAAAACCTTATTCGCACAGCATCGAAGAGGGCCGATTGATGGTTCGCGCCATCGAAAAATACAAACGGATCAACCAAACGGGCAACATGCAACGTTCGTGGAAAAATTTCCGCAATGCATGCCAATTGGTTCGTAACGGATACTTGGGCGATATCATCGAAGCCAAGGTCAGTTGCGGGCCGCCTCCCGTACCGTATGATCTTCCCGCCGAGCCGAAACCCAAAAACGTAGATTGGGAAATGTGGATTGGTCCGGCCGTTTATCACGAATTTAACGCGGTATTGTCACCGCCGCTCGAAGAGGACATTTATCCGAACTGGCGTAAATACAAAGAATACGGCAACGGTTGGACGGCTGACTGGGGCGCGCATATGTTCGATATCGTTCAATGGGCATTGGGCAAAGACGACAGCGGTCCGATTGCCGTTTATCCTCCCGGCAAAGAACATCAGTATTTAACATTCGAATACGATAACGGTGTACGAATGACGCATGAAGATTACGGAAGAGGATACGGCGTCAGATTTATCGGTACCAAAGGCATTCTCGATATCAGTCGCGACTATTTCGAGGCATTGCCGGGTAACTTGATTCCGCAACACGATTTCGCCTCCGATCCGATCAAATTGTACGAAAGCGACGATCATTATCAAAACTGGTTGGATTGCATCCGTACGCGTCAAGCAACCGTTTCCACCGCCGAAATAGGACATCGTACGGCGACGGTTTGTTTCTTGGCCAACATTTGTTACGAATTGCAGCGACCGTTACATTGGAATCCAGCAAAAGAAGAATTCGTAAACGATGCGGAAGCCGATAAACTCCGTTCGTGTTTTCTCCGGAAACCGTGGACGATGAAAGTTTAATGTTACGAAGAGTGTGTTCAAAAAGTCTTTTTTACCGCGTCATTGCGAGTGATAGCGAAGCAATCTTTTTCATTATTACGAGATTGCTTTGTCGTTCCTCCTCGCAATGACGTTCGTCTGCGACTTTTTGGACAGCCTCTTGAATTAAAACTCGATAAAATGAAAAATATTTTAATATTGATTTCGATGATCTCGTTTTGCGCAGTATTGCAAGCAAAGGATCCGATCAAAGTATTGGTCGTTACCGGCCAAAACAACCATAATTGGCGAACGAGCAGCGGTATTTTGCAAAAATATCTGAACCAAAGCGAACTGTTCAAGGCTGATGTGATCATCACGCCCGAGCAAGACAAAGACATATCGTCGTTTCGTCCCGACTTTTCGTTATATCAAGTCGTGGTTTTGGATTACAACGGCGATACATGGCCCGATGCCACCAATAAGGCGTTTTCCGACTTTGTTAAAAACGGCGGCGGAGTGGTGGTGTATCATGCCGCGGATAACGCTTTCCGCGAATGGAAAGAATATAACGAAATGATCGGTTTGGGCGGTTGGGGAAACCGCAACGAAACCGACGGGCCTTATGTTTATTGGAAAGACGGTAAGGAGGTAAGAGACAACTCTCCTGGACCGGGCGGCAATCACGGCAAACAACACGCCTATGCGGTTACTTTGCGTGATAAAAACCATCCGATCACGAAAGGATTGCCCGAAGTTTGGACGCATGCGCAAGACGAATTGTACGATCAACTGCGCGGTCCGGCGAAAAATATGACCATTTTGGCCACGGCTTATTCGGACAAGAACACGGGCGGCACCGGACGCGACGAGCCGGCATTGATGGTCATCAATTGGGGAAAAGGTCGCATTTTTCATACGATTCTCGGGCACGTGGGTGGCGAAAAAGAACACCCCGCAATTGAATGCATCGATTTTCAAGTAACATTTTTGCGCGGAACCGAATGGGCGGCAACGGGAAAAGTAACCCAAAAAGTACCGGCGAATTTTCCGAAAAAATAAAATCAAACAAACCAAACCTATCAATTAAAAACAACTATTATGGATACGTTAATCAAAAAAGCAAGGCTGTTTAATGCTTGTTGCGTTGCGTTGGTCGTTACGGCACTTGCATTTGCCACCAGAGGAAGTTTCGTCACCGAATGGGGCAAAGAATTCAATTTGACGCCTACCGAAATAGGCTGGATTACCGGTACCGCTTTTTGGGGATTTACCATCG